>JAHJLU010000369.1 GCA_018821745.1 Myxococcota bacterium
GGATGTTCTCTCTGACCGTCATGTGGGGAAAGAGAGTGTTATCCTGGAATAGATATCCGATACGGCGCTCTCCCGGAGGGATGTTGATCCCACTGTCGCTGTCGAAGAGGATCCGGTCCCCCAGGGTGATTTTGCCCACAGAGGGTGTGCGGAGTCCGGAGATCATCTGGAGGGTCACGCTCTTGCCAGCGCCGGAAAAACCGAAGATAACACCCAGGTTGTTGGCGTTGTTGAAGGACGCGTCCAGGGTAAATTGGCCAAACTGGTGCTTTATGGCAACGGTGAGGGTCATTTGTGCCTCCTGGTAATGCGGAGGGCCGCGTAGAGGAACAGAGCGCTGAAGGCGGTGAATACCATGACCATGGTGTTGGCTGCTTTCCATTCTCCGGAGGCCACGTGGGAGTAAATGGAGATGGGCATGGTGTCTGTGGCGCCGGGGATATTCCCCGCCACCATGAGGGTCGCGCCAAACTCCCCCAGCGCCCGGGCGAAGGCGAGGATCGCCCCCGCTATCAGTCCCCGCCTCGAGAGGGGCAGGAGCACCCGCAGGAAGATCGCCCAGCGGGAGTATCCCATGAGGGTTGCGGTGTGGACAAGGTTCTCGTCCACTGACTCTATGGCGACGCGGGAGGTTCGTATCATCAGCGGGAGGGAAACAATGAAGGAAGCGAGGACTGCGCCGTGCCAGGTGAACATGAGGGTGTACCCCGTGAGATCAAAGAGGGGCCCTCCCAGGATCCCCCGGCGGCCGAAGAGCACAATGAGGTAATACCCCGTCACCGTGGGGGGCATCACCAGCGGCAGAGTGAGGAGCACGTCGAGGATCTCCTTGCCCGGGAAGTGCTTTGTGGCCAGCAGGTATCCCATAAGAGTGCCAACCAGTATCACCAGCACAGTAGCGATGAGGGCCACCTTGAAGGAGAGCAGCATGGAGTGGATCATGGGGCACTCCCAACCGCTTTTGGCAGGGAATAGCCCGCTTTTTTCAGAATGTGCCGTGCCTCCCGGGAGAGGAGGAATGAAAGGAAGCGTCGCGCCAGCTCCTTTTTTGTGGTGGAAACGACCATGGCAGCGGGGAAATGAATGGGAGTTACCACAGGAAGCTCCGTCACAAGCCGCAGGCGGTCTTTTGCCAGAAGATAATCGGTTCGGTAAACCACTCCCGCGTCCACTTCCCGGCGGAGCACATAGTCCAGGACCTGCCGCACATGCTCCCCGTAAACAATTCTGCCCTTCATCTGCCTGTAGACCCCCAGGGATTTGAGTGATTCCACGGCGTATCGGCCCGCAGGAACCGACCGGGGATTGCCCAGGGCCAGCCGCCCATTGAGGTTTACAAGGTCTCTCGGGGACGTGAGTCTTGCATTTCCGGAGGTGATGAGGACCATGGTGTTGGCAGCGAAGGTGACCGCTCCGGGACCATCCACGAGGCCCATTTTTTCAAGCCTCTGCATGATAGAGACGGAGGCGCTCATAAAAAGGTCCGCCGGCGCCCCGAGCCGGATCTGTGCCGCCAGATTCCCCGACGAGGCGAAGTTGAACCGGACGGTGGCGCCGGGGTTCTGATGCTCAAAAGCTGTTGCCAGCTCTTTTGCCACTGTGGAGAGGCCCATGGCGCAGCTCACCGTGAGTTTATGGCGGTCCTGCTTTGGTTTACAGGAAATAAAGGCGATCAGGACAAGAAGAGAGAAAAATACCCGGAAAATCATAGAAGACCTTTTCCTTATTCTCCCGTATTTGTCAAGTGATTTCAATTGTTATGCTGAAACTGAACCGGGGCTGCCCCTTTTGAGTGAGAAAAACACCATCCGGTCCTCCTTTTTGTCTCTCGGTATGTTTGTTAAAGACCAGCGAGCCGCTTGCCGGTGATATATTCACCTCTCTTCGACCGGCTGTGGCAAAAGTCAAAAAAAATGGTTGCCTTCGAGGAAAAATGGGGCAAAATTATAACTGGCAATACCCAATTCCGGAGGTGCACGATGGCTGCTCGCAAATTTTTGATTATGCTTTCAATATTCATGGTTTGGTCCCTTTGGGCCTGTGACGACGACAAGGGAAACAGCGGTGTGGAGATCTGTGACAATGGCACCGATGATGACGGCGACGGCTTTATTGACTGCGGCGACCAGGACTGCTGGACCGATCCCGCGTGTAACGCCAATAATGTCAATAATACGAATAATGTAAATAATATCAATAATATAAATCCAGAGGTTTGTAATAACGGCAGTGATGACGACCTTGACGGATATGTGGATTGCCTTGATATAGATTGTGCAGAGGAGTGTTCCTATCAGGAAATCTGCAATAATGGGGAAGATGATGATGGTGATGGGTTTGCAGACTGTGAGGATCAAGACTGCTTTACCCATCAGTCCTGTAACAACCCCTCTGAAGAAGTCTGCGACAATGGTCTCGACGACGACTGGGACGGGCTGCTTGACTGCCACGATCCCGACTGCGCAGACCACCCCTCCTGTGATCATCCCCAGGAAAATTGTCACAACGGCATCGATGACGATTTAGATGGTATGATTGACTGTGACGATCCCGATTGTGAGTCGGCTGAGGAGTGCCTGGTTTGGGACGAGGACTGTGAAAACGGCATCGACGATGACAACGACGGCTTTGTGGACTGCGAAGACGCCGATTGTGCTGACGCTCCCGAGTGCACTCCCGGCTACGAGAACTGTGCCAACGGCATTGATGACGACGACGATGGCTTTGTGGACTGTGAAGATCAGGACTGCTGGAACCACCCCGTGTGTAACCCCCAGATGGAAGACTGCTTCAACGGTATTGATGACGACGGTGACCACCTTGTGGACTGTGAGGACCCCGACTGCGAGTGGCGCGAGGACTGCTGGCAGGAAGAGGACTGCTACAACGGCATGGACGATAACTTCAACGGTCTCATTGACTGCGAAGATCCCGTGTGCTTCCAGGAGCCCCACTGCCAGACAATGCCCGAAGAGATCTGCAATAACGGCCTCGATGACGACGGTGACGGCGCCATCGACTGCTACGATACCGAGTGCTCCTTCCTGCCCGTGTGCGGCTCTATCTACGAATATTTCAATCCCAATATGCCTGGCGACACCTTTGACTGCAGCTACTCCAACATCCAGTTCTTTCCCGGCGGGAGCGCCCCCTATGTGTGGTCCGCCGCCGCTTCCAACGGCTGGTCCGTAGATCCGGGCTCATCCCAGGGCTCCTACACTCTTGAGCTCGATGACGATGACTCCCGTGAAATTGAACTCGGATTTGTTTTTCCCTACTGGGATAACTCCTACGACACCGTCTTCGTGGGGTCCAACGGCTTTTTGACCTTTGGCGCTGGCGACAACGATTTCAGCCCCACGCTCTCGGAGTTCCTGCTGGGAGCACCCCGGATCTCCCTTTTGTGGGATGACTACCGGGTTTCGCCAACTTTGCCCGTTATCGTTGACTCTTTCCCCGATATGATCGTGCTCACCTATGTCAACAGCGTCATTTTTAGTGGCTCTCTTGTGATGAATGTCCAGGTTACGCTCCATTCCTTTGGGGGTATCGAGATCACCTTCCTCAACACCTCCAACACTGAAGGTATTGTGGGTATCACCGCGGGCCATGGATCCTGGGCCGCCCCGGAAGTGAATTTCCGCCCCTGAGGGACCGGTTGATTCAACCTCTTGATGTCCCTTGTATTCCAATCCTACTGTAAAAATAAAAAAATTTGAAAATATGCCCTTGACAGAAAAATTTACCACCACTATAGGAATGGTATAAGCGTTCTTTCTCAGTTCCTGTTTACAATCCTCTTCTTCCCCACTGTATTTTTCCCATATCCCACCAAAGAAATTTCCCTACTGAGAAAGAGCTGCGTCCGCTGTTTTTGTATGAATAGTATTACATCACTTCGAGATGGAGGCGAACAGCTCACGGGTGGTCATGATGTGGTCACAGTAGGAGCATGCGACCATGTCTTCTCCGATCTTGTCAAACCGCGGCGCCACGTGTTCCATGTGTTCGGGCCGCGAGATGCATCCCGCGTTGGGACAGTGGAGGGATTCAATCCCCTCGATAGTGAGGGGAAGTTGAAGCTCCAGTTTCTCTATCACCCGGGAATTGACGATGCGATTGACCCGGGCTCCCGGCGAGACCGAGGCCACCATGGAGAGCTCGGCTTCGGTGAGATCCCGATCTTCAATCATGAGCATCCCTTTGATGTTATCGGGGCGTTTCACGCTGCGGACGGTGGCGCTGCGATAGACATCGGCACGCTCCTCCAGCTTGAGCAGTCGTGCGAGGATGGATTCGGAGTAGGGACGCAGATGATCGATGACGACGCCCCGGTCCCGGATTGGCCGGATGGAGACCCCCTCCCGGACCGGTTTTGTTACTACTGGGAGGGTCTTGCAGAAACCGCCTGGAATAGCAGCAACAGGTTCTTCGTCGGTGACGCTCTCCGCTGCAAGGCCCAGGGCAAGGGCCAGCTGCGCCATGCGCGTGGGGACACCGTTTCCAGCCTGTATTTTGTAAATGGAGTTGGGGTGTGCGTCCAGCTCCGGGAGGATGCCTGGCATGGCCTTGTCTATGGGGAGCGGGTGCATGAGGCCAAACCCTTTTTTGGTCCGATTCATAAGCTCCATGGTGAAGATCCCTGCCTTTTTGGCGACCTCGTACTCCATGGGGTCCGGCATCCGCTCTCGCTGGATACGGGTCTGGTAGAAAATATCCAGATCGGGGACCATCTCCTCGAGGGAATTGTGGATTACCACCTCGGTCCCACGGGTCCGGGCCAGTTCGATGATGGAAGAAGGCATGGGGAGGTTCGGGGGAGAGTTGAGGTGCAGGGTGTTTCCCGAGAAGAGGCTGAGGGCCAGGGCCAGGGTGTGGGTAGTGCGCCCGTATTTGAGATCACCGCTCAGTCCGATCTGGAGATTGTCCAGGCGCCCGTGTCTTTCGAGGATGGTAAAAAGATCAAGAATAGTCTGGGTGGGGTGCTGGTGTTTCCCATCTCCTGCGTTGAATACGGGGATGCCAACCCGCTCGGCGGCTTGTTTCGCGGCTCCGTCCAGGGGATGTCGCAGGATAATGGCGTCACACTGGTAGGCGTCGAACATGTCCAGAGTGTGGGCCAGGGACTCCCCTTTTTTTACCGAGGAACCTTCTATGGAACCGAATCCCGTGAGCTCCAGTCCGAGCCTCAGGGCGGCGATCTCAAAACTCGATCGGGTCCTCGTTGAGTTCTCGTAAAAAAGGAGCGCCACCAGCAGATCACGATCACGGCACAGTTTGTATCGGGGTACGTCCCGCGCAAGCAAGGCCTCCTTGAGGTCCTTGGCCAGGGCCAGAATGGACATTATTTTGTTGCGCGAAAGGCTGTGGATGTCGATGAGACCGCTGCCAAAAATAGCCATAGGTTTCTCCCGTGATTTGGTGTGGTTGCAATCGGGATGGGAATCCTCCCCGGAGCTGTTGAGGAAGTTGACCGCATGCCCCTTTTTAATGGGAATAGGACAAAGGAGCAACACCAATATCACCCGTTTTGGTTTTTTTTAAATATCAAATTAGTTGTGTGTTTTTAATTACATATGGCGATATTGGAGGGATTGATGTGGCGCAGCCGTGAAAACCGGCCCTTGGGCAGCTCCCTGAGCAGCAGGGAGCCGTCCACGCGCATGAGGTACAGGTTGGGCCTTGTTGTATTGCAAACTCCACCGCCGCGGAAGATGGCCCAGGTTTGATACTCGTCCATGGCGATGATTTCCGTCCAGCGTGCCCACCTCAGCAGCCTTGTTCGGGTGCCGTAGAGGGAGATGGAACTGAGCCTGGGTTTTTTGCACTGCCATGTCTGGTTAATGAGCACATTGTTTCGAGAGGCATAAAAACCATAGACCTCCTCCACACCCAGGGAGTCGATGCGTTTGAAGGATTTGCCGGGGAGGGGGCCCATGCGGTAGGCAGCCTTCTTCTTCCCCCAGCCCGCGGTGACGATCAGGTGGTTTTTCAAACTGAAGCCATGGAACTTCTTGATTCCATATCCGCTGGGGAGCGAAAGGGATTTTCCCGTGGAGAGCTCGTAGACCAGGAAGAAGCGGCGGCGATCGCCACCCTTCTTCGGGACACCGTCGAGATTGACCGCGACCCATTGCCCGTCACGGGACCAGTGCACCTCAAAGGCTCCCGCGTCTTTGATGCCCATGCCCAGAGGAGAGATCACCAGCCGGTCCTTGAGTTTTGAGACATCACGGAAGTGCATAAGCAATCGCCCGCTCTTTTTTTCATGGGTCAGGTAGAGAATTTCCGTGCCGCCGGGGCGCCAGCTGGCCGGGTGGATAATGCTGCGGCCCGACGCCGGGAAGATCTTCGTTGAGAATGTGCCGTCGAAGCTCTTCACGTGGAGCGCCACATCCCCTGGCCACAGCACCTTGAGACCCAGGGGGTCGGGGACAATGAACCGCCGGAGTTTTCCGCCGTAGAGGGAGGCCAGGCCAAGGGGGACTGACCCAAGGGAGTTCTCCTTGAGTGGTTTGTTTACACGCTGCCAGTATAATTTTTGGCCGGCGGTGTAGAGCAATTTTCCCTTGGAGCACTGGAGGGAACCCTCGGATTTGCTGTCTTTGGTGAAATAGGTGTTCATGCCGCCGTAGAGAGGGATCCGGAGTATGTCCTGAGAACCCTTGCGATTGGCCACAATGAAGATCTTTTTGGGCCTCTGGGCACCGTTGAGGGTGCCGCTGAGGGTGTTTGTCAAACCGAGCATGAGGATAAACAGCGCCATGTGATGAGCAATCCTTCCACCCCACCTTATAGCCGCAATGGGGGTGAGAATTCAAATTTTATCAACGCCCGGTCGCCTGTTGTTCCGCTGAAATCGGTGCCATGGGCTGTGCCTTGTGGGCGGTATGTCTCAATAAATCCTTGTTTTATCACCCCAAGTAATTTACCATAACCAACCTGAGAAAGTATATTTGTCTCCCTGTGATTCAGCCGAATGACGGTGGAACTTATGGGTCATTTATTTCCGAGAGAGAGGTTTTTATGTCCGTAACCGACTATTCAAAGAAATTTACCAGCCGCCGCTTCTGGAACTGGTTTCCTCTGGGTATCGCCTACGCCGCACTCTACATGGGTCGTTACAGTTACATCCCCGCACAGGCAGAGCTCGGAGAGCTTGGTCTCCTGACGAAAGCCGGCCTGGGATTCGTCACCATGGTGGGGGCTATCACCTACGGGGTCTCCTTTTTGTTCAACGGCCCTCTCACCGATAAAATAGGCGGCCGCAAGGCCATGCTCATTGCCACAATGGGCTCGGGACTCGTTAATCTACTCATCGGGTTCATGATTGCCACCGGCAAGGTGGGCAACTTCACCACCATGCTGGCCGTCCTCTACGGCGTCAATATGTACTTCCAGAGCTTCGCCTCCGTGGCCATCGTCAAGGTCAACTCCAACTGGTTCCATATCTCCGAGCGCGGGGTCTTCGGCGGTATCTTCGGCGTCCTCATCGCCTCGGGCCTCTTTTTGGCCTACACCGTCTCGCCCTTCCTCATGAAGTCCTTCTTCGTGGGGAGCCCCCAGTTCTATTTCATCATCCCCGGAGCATTACTCCTGGTCATGTTCATCTCAACCCTCGTCTTCATCCGTGATACCCCGGCCGACGCCGGTTTCCCCGAGTTTTCCACAGGGACTGACAACGAGTTCGACCAGGCGGAGAAGATCCCCGTCCTCCAGATCGTCAAGCGCATCATCACCCACCCCATCGTGCTCACCATCTCCTTCATTGAGCTGTGTACCGGTGTCCTGCGCGACGGTTCCATCCACTGGTTTGGTGCCTTCGCCAAGGAGTCGGGTGCGCCCAACATCAGGCTGGCTCTGGGGATAGGGCTCTTTCTATCGGGCGCCCTTGGTTCCATGAGCGCCGGAATTATCTCCGACAAGCTGTTCAACTCCCGTCGTCCGCCGGTGGCGGCTCTGCTCTACGCCATGATGATCGTGGTGCTTATTTTGGCATCCATCGCCATGTTTGCCATCCCCAACGATTACGTAATCAAGGCATGGATTTTCTTCGCGGTTATTATCTTTATGTCCTTCGGGGTCATCGGGACCCATGGCATGCTCTCTGGGGCGGCTACTGCCGACTTCGGCGGCAAGCAGGCCACGGCAACAGCCACGGGCATTATCGATGGATTCGTCTACCTTGGTGTTGCTATCCAGTCCATCTCCCTCGGCCGGATCACCAGCATCAGTTGGAACTACTGGTTCCCCTTCCTTATCCCCTTCGCCGTGATAGGATTTTTACTCAGTTACCGCATCCGCAACGTGAAGCCTAAAATGAAAGGTGGCCACTGATTTTTCAAACCCCTGGGAATGAAACCGGGAGGTCAAAATGTATGCATCCATGATCACTGTCCTGCACGATTTTTTCTCACACAATCTCCCCTATATGGACCTCACCCGTGGTGCCGCTCTTGGATCAGTGGGGATCCTCCTTTTTTCCTACGCCCTGCGCAAGTACATTGTTGAAGGTTTTCTTCACATCATGGGGCGCCTCGCAGCCCGTACCGACACAGAAGTAGACGATCTTCTGCTGGAGGTTATCCGGGTCCCCCTGCGGGTGACCGTAGTGTACTTTGGTATTCTCATCGCCATCGCCCTGCTGCCTCTGGAGCGATACCCCCGTGGGGAAGAGACGGTCTTTGTCCTCTTCAGGCTGGGGGCGGTCATCATTCTCTCCTGGACCGCCATCAGGTCCATCAAGGTGGTCACCTATCTGCTGCGCCGCATCACCTCCCGCAGCGACACCCTCATCGATGACAAACTGGTGCCCTTTGTGGACCAGATCCTGCGGATCTTATTTATTGTTATTGGTGTGGTCATGTCCATGCAGGAGCTGGGGTACAACCCTTCTGGGCTTCTGGCCGGTCTTGGGCTCGGCGGGCTGGCCTTTGCCCTCGCCGCCAAAGATACGCTCTCCAACTTCTTTGGCTCCATCATGCTCCTCACGGACAAACCCTTCGCCGTGGGTGACTGGATCAAGGTGACCGACGCCGAAGGGACCGTGGAACAGATTGGTTTCCGCTCCACCCAGGTCAGGCTCTTCGATAAATCTCTGGTGCAGGTGCCCAACGGAAAACTCGCTTCGGAGGCCATCCGGAACTTCAACCGCAGGGATCGCCGCCGCATTTACTTCCATGTTGGCATCACCTATGCCACCACGCCCCTCATGATGAAAACGGCCATCACCATCGTGAAGCAGCTCATTGAGGACCACGAGGGGATTCGTAACGACTTTTATCTTGTTAATTTCAATGAGTTCAAAGATTCGTCACTCTCCATCATGATCTACTGCTTCACCACCACCGTGGTGTGGGGGGAGTACCTCGATACCCAGCAGGACCTCATGCTCTCCATTATGGAGAAATTTGAGGAGGCGGGTATCTCCATGGCCTTCCCCACCATGACGGTTCATATGGGAAAAGATACGCCACCCGATGTTGAGGAGAAGGCCAGGATCATGCTCGATAAAATGGGCGCCGACGTGGACGCCGAGACGACCTATCGCCGCGCCAGTGAACCCCTCGACCTGGACGCCGACTCCGGGGGCGAAGGCTGACAGGAGGCCCTTTGGAAAACAACTGGAACCTGACCGTTGAAACA
>JAHJLU010000370.1 GCA_018821745.1 Myxococcota bacterium
CTACCTTTGCGGGCGCGGCCTTTGGTGCCTGCTTTTGGGGCTCCGGCTTCTTGGGCTCTGGCTTCTTGGGCTCGGGTTTAGCGGCTACCTTTGCGGGCGCGGCCTTTGGTGCCTGCTTTTGGGGCTCCGGTTTCTTGGGCTCCGGCTTCCTGGGCTCTGGCTTTTTGGGCTCGGGTTGTGCAACCGCCTTTGCGGGAGCGGCCTTTGGAGCCTGTTTTGGGGGTTCGGGTCTGCCCACGGTTTTGGCTGGGGTTTTTTGTGGCTGGGGTGCCTGTTTTTGTGGTGCAGGTTGTGCGGCGGCTCTGACGGGAGCATTGACTGCAGGAGCCTTGCTCTGCTGCTGGGCCAGTGCGTTATTGGCAGCGGCCTTGGCGGCGGTTTTGGCGGCCCGCCTGCTGCGGGATGATCGCCGGCGGCGTTCGTGACCGCTGGACTGCATATTGGGTGCATGGCCACCTGCGGGCAGTGGAGTTTTGGGCTGGGGCTCCGCCGTGTTGGTGTCCACGTTGAAGTCAATGCCCACGTCTTCGATGGTCTCTCGCTTCACACCATCGGGGCTGTGTTCCGGCTGATCGATCTCGATATCGGAGAGCTCCGGGGAGCGGGTGTCACTGGAGAAGTCCACGCCGTTTATCCCGATGCCAATCTCGATGGAGGAGTTGGGCTCGGGAGCCTTGTTGTAGTTTTTCTTTCTGGATCGGCGGGTCCAGATCTCATTCTCCTCGTTGTTGTTCTCCTGCTGTTTGGCGCGGTCACGGATCATGGCCTCGGCCACGGTGGCTCCCACAACAGGTTCGTCACCGACCTTGATCATGGGGACCCCTTGCTTGACCGCCTCAATCTCCAGCAGGGTCAGGCGCGACTCTTTCTTGTCGAGGGCGTTCTGGACATTCTCTATCTCACGGGTGGCCGCCGCCTGGCCTTCCCGGGCCTCGGAGAGGGCATTGTCACGCTCTGTGAGCATGTAATGGAACTTCTGACGCTCCTTGTTCCACTGGACCTTCTGCATCTCAAAATCAGTCCTGAGCTTCTCCATGGACTTGAGATTGCTCTGGGTCCCCAGATCAATCCTGTCTTTTGTGACGGCCATGTCTTCGTTCATCAGGTCAAACTGCTTCTTCAAGGCGTTGTACGCTTCATTTTTCCGCTCCAGGGAGCGCTTGTAGTCACGGGCCTCTTCTTCAACCTGCTTGAGCGCGGCCTTGATTTTTCCCACGGCAAACTTGGACTCGAAGATCTCCTTCTCGCCCTGTTTGACCTTCTGGGTGAGGGAGACAACCTGCTGTCGCAGCTCGGCGTTGCGATCATCGAGCTTCTTCGTCTCGTTCTCACGCTGACTATCAGCGCCTGCCAGGCGGCACTTCACAAAATCAAGCTCCTCCTCGAGGGATTTGAGGAGCGCGGTCTCCTCCGGCGTGGCTTTTTCGGGAGATGCTTCGTCCACGGCCATCTTTTTTGTGAAATAGGAGACGATCCCGGCGATGACATCGTCATCGGTGATGAGCTCTTCGAAGTTAATGTTTTTGAGGAGGATCCACTGGAGGAGTTTTGCTGTCCACTGGGCTTGGAATGGGAGGTGTTCTTTCATATTGCTCACTTCACTTGGTTTGGAACCTGAGTCGCTGAGGCGATCAGGTTTTTTCATTGATTACTATATTATCGATGAGTCTGGTTTTGCCAAAAAACACGGTAGTTGCCAGCACTACGGGCGATGAGAAGTCGGTCACAGCCGACAACGTGAGGGCGTTGAGACAGGAGCAGTAATCCACCCTGCCACCGCCCCTGGTAATGGTCTCGCGGGTCATCCGTTCCACCTGTTCAGGGGTGTTTGTACCGGCAAGCTCCTGCGCCTGCAGAAGGGCCCTGCGGATTACGGGCGCCTGGGCGCGCTCCAAAGGCGAGAGGTAAGTGTTTCGGGAGCTCATGGCGAGGCCGTCGGGCTCCCGGACAGTGGGGGCACCCACGATCAGGCAGTCCATGTCCAGATCTTTAACCATCTTTCTGACGGTTGCAAGTTGCTGGTAGTCCTTTTCCCCGAACACCGCCAGGTGTGGCCTGACAATATTCAACAGCTTTGCGACGACCGTGGTGACGCCGTCGAAGTGGCCGGGGCGGCTGGCGCCACACAGGGGCTCCGTGATGCCCGAGACATGGATGGTAGTCAGGCGATCCTCATAC
Organism: Myxococcota bacterium; assembly: GCA_018821745.1. Classification (GTDB taxonomy): domain Bacteria; phylum Myxococcota_A; class Polyangia; order HGW-17; family HGW-17; genus SZUA-580. The sequence continues at coordinate 2,179 of JAHJLU010000370.1, forward strand.
ATCTCGGCTGCATTTGGTGCAAAAACAACGGCAACGGAGTGGGACGCGAGGGCTTCCAGATCGGTCGTCAGGGTGCGGGGGTAGCTCTCGTAATCTTCCGATGGGCCGAACTGGGCTGGATTAACAAAGATGGAGACTACCACGATGTCGCTCTTTCGGGCGGCCAGCTCCACCAGGGCCAGGTGACCCTGGTGGAGGGCACCCATGGTGGGGACAAACCCGACTGTAAGCCCCAGAGAGCGTTTGGATTCGGACCAGGTGGCCATCTCTTTTTTGCTGGTAATTACGGGAGGGAGTGGATTCATTGGTCTTTGGATTCGGGAAAGGAGCCCTGCCGCACGTCAAGGGCATAGCGCTCCACCGCATCGGTTATGGTGAGGGCGAGGTTCGCGTATTGTTTGACAAATCCGGGGCAGAACCGGTCGTCAATTCCCAAAAGATCATTTATTACGAGCACCTGGCCGTCACACAATGGACCCGCACCGATGCCGATGGTGGGGATTTTCAGCGCATCGGTGATTGTCCCGGCGAGGGTGTGGGGAATGGACTCAAGGACGATGGCGTGGGCTCCTGCGGCCTCGATGTCGTGAGCCTCGCTCAGGATTCGGCGGGCGTTGTCATTGTCTTTTCCCTGCATTTTGAAACCCCCGAAGGCATGAACAGACTGGGGAATCAGGCCCACATGCCCCGTGACGGGGATGCCGTGGGAGGTGAGCTCACGGATAATCCCGAGGACCGTGGGAGTCGCCCCTTCGAGCTTGACCGAATGGGCACCGCCCTCCTTTACCAGGCGAATTGCAGCATCGATTCCCCTGGTGAC
>JAHJLU010000371.1 GCA_018821745.1 Myxococcota bacterium
CCTCTCCCACTCCCCGGAGGAGGCCGACCTGGACCACATCGCACAGCTCATCAAGCTCCAGCACATCAAGGTCGAGAACAAGGTCAAGGGAGACTTCGATCACGACCCTCTGGCCCACAAAAAAACCGAGACCGTCGAGGAGCAGTTCTATGATCTCTTCCAGCAGGGGGTCGCCCTCTCCAACAACGGGGACTTTAAGACCGCCCTTGAGCTGTGGGTCAGAGCCGAAAAGCTGCAGCCGGAAAATCCCCTCCTGAAGATGAACATCCGCATTCTCCGAAGCAGGCTTGAGCGTGAAAACTGAGCACCTGCTTTTTTGCACCCTCCTCCTGCTGGGGCTTTTAAGCTGTGGAAAAAAAGACCAATCGCCAGAGGCACCACAGGCACCGGCGGTCAAGCCGGTCATGGCGCCCATACTATCCATTTCCCCTGTCCCTCCCAAACTGAAAACACCGGGACCCATGACACCTTTGAAAAAACCCGGCAAGGCCGCAACACCTCGCTCCAGGAGCTTCACGGGTGCTGATTTTCCCAAGCCGAACCCCGTGGCGGGCCACCCCCTGGCGGGGAAAAAAGCTCCCCGTGGATTCGAAAAGAAGCGCAGCAGAACCTTCCCCGAGGCTGGGATTATCAAAGACATCCTCACGGTGCACAGCACCATCTTCGGGCGCAGACTGCCCCTTCACATTATTCTGCCGGCGAGCTACCGGACCCACCCGAACCGCCATTACCCCTTTTTGGTCCTCCTGGGGGGCAATCACTTCATCAAAAAGGGTGCCTTCAGCGCCATCCGCTACTGGGACGGGCTCTTCAATCTCTCCCGGCGCTACAGCAACATGCTCACAGGTAATCTCCACGAGGAGGTCGCAAAGAGCTTTTCCGGCGCCCAGAAGACCGAGTGGCTCGCAGAGATCTCCCGCCATCTCCCCCAGGAGATGATCCTGATCCTCCCCCACACGGACTATTTCAACAACCTCACCCTCTTTGGCCGATATCTCTTTCGGGAGGTCCTTCCCTACCTCTTTGAGACCTATCGCCTCCACAAAGACCCCACCATGGCGGGGATCGATGGCATCAGCCTCGGCGGCTCCCAGGGGCTCCTCCTGGCGCTTGACAACCTGGGGGTATTCCAGACCATGGGAGCCATCCAGCCAGCCGTTGGAAGCCTCCGCCCAAGGCTCCTGAAGGCATTTTCCCAGCGACGTGACCTGCTCCGGAAGCTGTCGGTCCCCATCAACATCACCACAGGGCAGTGGGACATCACCCGGAGGGACGTGATCTCATTCTACAAGGCCCTGAAAAAAATGGACCTGCGGCTCTTCTTCCATAACTACCCGGGTGGCCATGATTACTATTATTATCAGGGTGTTGGCTCCGTGGACCTGCTCCTGTATTACGGCTACCGCTTCCGGGAGAACCACGTAAAGCGCTTCGCAAAAACACCCGAGTACTTCGGGACGAACACCTTGCCCCCAAAGACAAGGGCCGCTCCTGCCTTCGTCAAGCCCGCCAAATTCAGCAAATCCACTCAAAAAGAGGTGGTGACCCTGGTGAGCGAGTATGACGCGGCTGTCCCCCTGTACCCCCGGGTCTCGGTAAGAGAGGCATCCCACGAGGTTATCTTCAGTGGTACTCCCGCCATGATTGCCCCGGGCACCAGCGCCCGACTTGCCAAGGTTCAGCGGGGCGGATACCTGGGGAACGTCCTGGCAGCAAACGTTGAACTAAAGGGCATCAGTGGATGGGTCCGGATAGATCACCTCGCGCTGCGGGCGCGCATCAGAAAAACGGAACCCCGATCAAAATCCGTGAGGGTCTTTGCCACGGCCTGCACCCTCTCCACGGTCCGGGAGAAGCTCCCCGACCGGGCGCCGCTCTACATCATGGCCCGTGACGTCATGAACCTGTGGAAATTTCTGGAGTGTGATCAACAAATGGAGCGGGTTTTCACCCTCTCGGGGACCTTTGGATACGTCGAGTGTACCTACCTCATTCCTTACAAAACCGTGTTCACCAAGTGACACTGATTCGCCATGCGTTTTCCCCGAGTTTTTATGGAGTGATAGTGGGCATAGGAAGAATTGAACTTCCGACCTCACGCTTATCAGGCGTGCGCTCTAACCAACTGAGCTATATGCCCGACCGCCGTTTACGGCCAACGGACAAAG
>JAHJLU010000372.1 GCA_018821745.1 Myxococcota bacterium
CGCTGACCTATGAATCCCTGTGGAAGGCCATGGGGAGCCTTCTGGACAGGTTTGTCCACTCCTCCAACAGGGAGGCCTTCATGGAGGAGGCCCTCGACACCCTGCTCACGCTGTTTGGTGCCGACCGGGCGGCTATTCTCCTCTCCCACGGGAGTGAGGGGGAGAGCTTCCTCGCCTGCTCAAGGGGGCAAAACAAGAAGCTCAGTTTCGAGGAGCAGGAGGAGATTTCGCGGACCATCATCGGGCGGGCCCAGCGCGAAGAGCAGCTGGTGGTCTTTTACCCCGGTGACACGGGGGAATTCAGTGAATCCATGCGGGTGTGCAGCATCTACACTGCCCTTGCGGCGCCCCTTATTATCCGTGAGTGGAACGCTCCCCAGGGGGAAAAGCGGCGCACGCAGGGGGTGCTCTACATCGATTTTCGCACCTTCACCACCATCGTTGGCCCCATGCACATCGATTTTTTCCAGGCCGCGGCAAAGGTTCTCAGCACCGTTGTGGAGCAGCGGGAATTCCTGCATGAGGCCCTGAAAAAGCTTGCCGCTCCCACGGATGCCCCCACCCTGGAGGAGCTCCTGGCTCCCGAGAATATGCGGGGAATCAGGGAGCAGCTGGCCGCAGCCCTGAAGAGCGACCTGCCCATCCTGATTACCGGGGAGTCGGGGACCGGGAAAACCCTGCTGGCGAGAGCCATCGCCGCGGCATGGGGCAGGTTCCCCGTTGTCAGGGCTACGCTGGGGCAGAGTGACGATCTCAACACCATCACCTCGGAGCTGTTTGGTCATCGGAAGGGGGCTTTTTCCGGGGCCGTCACCAACCGTGTGGGCCTCGTGGAGCAGGCTGACGGCGGGGTGCTCATCCTTGACGAGGTGCTCAACCTTCCCCTGAAGGCCCAGCAGCTGCTTCTGGATTTCACCCAGTTTGGCACCTACCGCCCGCTGGGGTGGGACAGCAGGGAGCCCAAAAAATCCACCTGCCGGATCATTTCCGTGACCAACGGGGATCTGCGGGCGGCGGTCCAGGCGAACACCTTCCGCATGGACCTCTACTACCGCATCGCGGCTGTCAGCATCGCCTTGCCCCCTCTGGCGGATCGCCCCGAGGATATTCCCGGGATCGTGCTGGCCCTCTTGCGAAGAAGGGAAGGGGGAACGGTGTGGAAGTTGAGCCTTGCGCTGCGCAAACGGCTCGTCTCCGGTCTCGCCTTGCCGGGGAATGTCCGTCAACTGGAGGCACTGGTGGCCATGGCATGTGAGCGCAGTCATCTGGAAAATCCCCGTGGATTCGTTCTTGAGCCCCGTCATTTCAGTTTCGACCCCCAGGCCCGGCGGGAAAATGGGCCGACCGCACAGGGCGCGCCCCCGCCAGATGATCTCGGGGCGTGTTCCCAGTGGCTCAAGGAGAAGCGGCAGGAGCTGGACGGGTATGAGAAGGAGCTCATTGAGCGCACCCTCTCCAAATACTCGGGGACCATCGCCTACGCCGCCAGGGAGCTTGGTGTTCCCAGGACCAGCCTCATTTCACGGATCCAGACCCTCAACGTGGAAGTAAATCCCGCTCCCAAGCCCCCCAAATAGTGTGGCGACGTAGCGATATTGGCAGTTGGCATCGCTCAGCAGACAGGCCCCCCTTGGGCAGGGTGTCTACTCTCCAATGGTTCGAAGTACCGGGCGTCAGCGGGGGGTAGTTTTGGGCTGGAGATCCTCGCTCCCCTGGCCGTCGTGCTTGTGACCCGAGTTTACTTTGGGTTTTACATCATCCGGCTTTTTGTCATTATCATTTTCGTCCTTGATTTGCAGACCGGTCCTGTCCCGGGTATCGGTGGTGCCCGTGGTTTTGGGAGAGGTTTTTTCTTGTTGCTTGGAGCAGGCGACCATGGACAAAAAGAGCGCAGTGATGAGGATGATTTTCATGGGGACCTCCAAAGAGAGTGGGTGTTCGTAACCCGCGGTTACGCGGAGCAATAAAGTGTCCGGGAGATAATACTCCTGTTTCTGCTCAACATACAAGAAAAGACCGCCGCCCCTCTTTCATGATCGCTTCAGTTAATTGTATCAGCTGGTCTCCGGGCGCCGAAAGCGGGTTTCTTTTTTTATTGACAAATATTGTCACTGGGAGGAGTGTTCATCGTATTGCTAAAGCGTTAAAATTCTATTCTTGTTACGCAATATTGAAACTTCTGAGTTTATTACTGTGTATTGTGGGCTCAAGACAGCCCGGGAGGAGACCAATGAAAACCCTGAACTTCACCCATTTTGCGATATTAACCGGGCTATTCTTCGTCATGGCTGGCTGCGCCGTGTTCGGTGACAGCCCAGGAGGCGCAACTCCATCGAACAACGCCGCACCACCTCCAGCCGGTAACAACGCTGCCCCGCCTGCCGTCGA
>JAHJLU010000373.1 GCA_018821745.1 Myxococcota bacterium
ACCAGATATTCTCCCAAGTGTTGAGCTGCTCGATGTCTTGATTGAATGTGTTCAGGGGGACCGTGGGGATGAAGGTTCTCTTCGCGCCCGTGGCCTGGTAGATGAGGTTCCAGCCCACGGTGATGTCGTCCTGGGTGAAACCCCTGAGGGAGAGGCGGGAGCGGATGTCGGCCTCATGGGAGGCGGTGAGGAAACTGATCGTTCTGAGGAATTTTTCGTTTTTTTCTACTCGCATGTTGTTACCTGCTTTCTGCAAAGGTTGAAAGGTGGAGGGCCGCGCGGTGCCCTTTGTTCGGATCAATTCCCTTGTCGGCACTTGAGGCAGGCTGTTGCAGGGAAAAAGCGTGAAAAAAGTGGAGAGAAAAAGTCAAAAATAGGTTTTTCAATTAAAAACAGGGCTTTGGAGAATTTCGTACCTGCCATTTTAAATTTCATGTTCGGTCAAAATAATTTCGTACCCACCTTTTAAAATTTCGTACCCGGTCAAAATAATTTCGTACCCGCACCCAAGTACAGTCCCCCACCGCTCTGAAAATCCCGTACCCGGTCAGAGAAATGGTAGGGAGGCTTTTTAGAATTTGGGACTCTGGTACAGAATGATTTTGGGCTCCCTGTTGTTGAATTCAACGCAAAGTTTTTTGGGAAGGGATGCTCTCAAACGTTCTTAATGGCAGGTTGTCTGTGCACGATACAAGCTCCGGTGTTGCTACTTTCTCTGCTCCTGTTTTCTGCCCTGAAAATTCACCGGTTGACAGGCAATTGACAGAATTAGGCGGAGCATTATGATAGAATATGAGGATATTAGAGAGAATGTAAACCTATGAAGAGCCTAAAAATCCCTCCACCTCGATTGTCAGACTGACGGTTACTGCAGGAGGTAGGGGCAGGTGAAGGTGAGGGAGAGATCGATGGCGGGGCCGAAGGTGGTGGCGTTGGGATCAAAGTCAGGAGAGTTGGGGCTGGTCATGAGATCCGTGCACACCACGGAGCCCTGTACCCACTCGTCGGAGTCGGTCTCCTCGAGCACCACCTCACAGTGGGAGTAGCGTGAGGTCTGGGTCGCCTGGTCATCTTCATCGCCGAAGGCGAACGCGCTCTGGCCGTCAATGGTGACAACAGTGTCAAAGAGGTAGGGCGCTGTGGTCTGCGCGTCAAAGCTGTGTGTGCCGTAGACGAGGGGGGAGAAGCCGAGGGTGATCCGCACGCCGTTTTCGTATTCGGTGTAGGCGTCGGTGGCCACTATCATGAACTCGCCGTTTCCTTCTGCGCACACCACGTGGTTATCGGGGCCAAGCTGCCAGTCGCGGGTCGCGTCTCCGGTCACGAGGACGCGCGCCTCGGCGGTCAGGGTTGTGTTGTTGAGGTTGTTTGTGTTGTTGAGGTTGTTTGTGTTGTTGAGGTTGTTTGTGTTGTTGACGTTGTTCGTGTTGTTGAGGTTGTTTGTGTTGTTGACGTTGTTCGTGTTGTTGAGGTTGTTTGTGTTGTTGGTGTCGTCGTCATCGCAGGCGGTGATGACTACAGCGAAGGCCAGCACGAGTGAGAAGAGAGTGATTTTCATAGCTACTCCTGACAAAGAGAGGGTTGCGACAGGGTAGCGCGCTGCAGTCATGGGAGAGGCGCCACCCGAACTCGACGGTACTCTTTCTCTATTTTACACCGAAGTAAACGAAAATCGTCGGGCCGCAGCTCCCTGTTGTGAGCCCGGGCACCCCCGGTCAGAAAACACCCTCCAGGGGAGATCCTGGGGACGGCCAATCGTCTGGTGCGTTTGAAGCAGAGCGCCCTGCGGAATGCCCTCACCTGGGACCACTGAGCTGGTGTCTGTTCACACGAGGCCGGTGAGGTTTATGAGGTACATCTGGCGGCCCTGCTGGTGGGCGGAGTCGATGCAGACCTTTTTGCCGTCGGGGCTGAAGCGGGGGTGGGTGTCCACCCTGAAGTGGCCCTGGTATGGGGCCGGTGCTGGGAACTCCGCAATGGTTGTAACGGCGTCTGTGCGCGTGTTGTAAAGGTAGACGCGCTGCAGGCGGTCCCGGCCCGTGGGGTAGGTGTCGTTGAGGATCCACTCCTTGCCGGGGAGGTAGCTCACGTGGCCGTTGCCCACCATCTTGCCTTTGCCGATCCAGGAGACTTCCTCTGTTTTGTCCGTAAACAGCAGGAAGCGCTTCGAGGGGAAGGTGGGCCCCCGGGAGAAGGCGAGGATGTGATCCGGGTCTCGCCAGATGTAATGGGAGGTGTACCCCTTCCAGTCCAGGACATGGAGGTCGCTGCCGTAGACGGAGGCGGTGATGAGGCGGGTGCCCCAGCCCTTTTTGGGGTTTGTCCAGCGGTGGAGAAAGGAGAACCGGGTCCCGTCGGTGTTGAAGAGCAGGTGGTTTACATAGTGGACGCTGCGCTGGGAAAAGGGCCGGTGGACGGGGAGGGCCGCGAGCTGCGCCAGAGAGACAATGAGGGTGGTTGTCCCCGACTCCAGATCGATGCGCCAGATCCCCGAGTCAGCGGGCGCCCATTCCTTTTTGTGGGGATCCCGGACACCGAAATAGCCGTATCCCCGCCGGATATGATTGAGGCGGGAGAAATCAATGGTGACCGCCCATTTTCCCTGGGGATCCAGCGCGTAGACGGGCATGGGGAGGGGGCGCCCCTCCCCCGTG
>JAHJLU010000374.1 GCA_018821745.1 Myxococcota bacterium
ACTGGTGCCGGGCGCTGGTCCTGAAAAAAAGCGGAACTTGAACCCTGTCCCCTGAGCGTTTCTGCCGAGGATGGCTGCGAGCCGCAGGCGTCGGCGCAATTAATTGGGGAAAGATTTGTGCTTCCGGGTTAGTATTACAGGCATGTTTTGGGGCATTGAGCTCACAATGGCAAGCACTGGAGGATGGATATGCAGCGATTATTCAAAACAGGTTTCCTGCTGGTTTTCCCATGCGTCCTGGTTTTATCCCTGGGGAACTGTGGTTCCAAATCGGGGAATATGCGTACCAGCCACGAGGTGAATCTGAGTCGGGGGGCGGGCAATTTTACGGTGAACGGCGACGTGTATGGCTATGAGGCCGCCTTCGACAAGAAACTCGCCGCGCTGGGGGAGCTCTCCATTGACGCCTTTGAAAAAAAGTACGGTGTGGGAGCGGAGTACCAAAAAACTCTCTCCTACGATCCTGCCAAAGCGAAGTATTTCCCGGAGCTTCAGAAGAGTTACTACAAGATGAACGGGGCAGAGCTCGCGCTCTATAAAAAGAACGGGTTTGTGGTTCACGGGCGGCTTGGCATGTCAAACTTCGCAAACGCCTATTACCGCATCTTCAAGGAAGACCTGCCCGTTTTTGTGACCGCCGACTCTGTGATGCATGCCTGGCACCGCACCTTCGATGCCATGCTCGAGGAGATGGAAGTGAAACAGCTCTCTCCCCTGCTGGAGGATCTGCTCGCGGCCATGAGCAGCCAGGTGAAGGGGCTCTACGGGAGCGGCAGGGACACGCGGGTGAAGTTGATAATCAAAGCCGTTGATGCCTATATCGCCGTGGCCCGCTCATTGCTCAGCGGTTCGTCCGTTGCGCCGGCGCTGGGTGACAATCGTGAGGTTGAGGCGGCGATCAGGCTGGTGTCCGACATGAGAATAAGCCGTATCAACATCTTCGGCGCAACCAGGGAGATGGATTTTGGCATGTTCAGACCCCGTGGACATTACACAAAATCCCAAGGGCTCCAGCGATATTTCAGGGCCATGATGTGGCTCGGGCGTGTGGATATGCGCATTGTGCCTCAAAAAGGCGCCGATAACTCCAACCAGGTGCTTGCGGCGCTCACCATGCTCGAGCTGCTCCAGAATGCAAAGAAATATGAGGCATGGAAGCAGTTTGACTCCCTCATGACCACCCTCATCGGCAAGACCGACTCTGCCACCTTTGCGGATCTGGACCTGATCCGGCAGGCGGCGGGGTTTAAAGGCCTTGCTTCCTGCACCGGAGACTCGATGAAGGACCTCATGGCCATGATCCACAAGGGTTCCTTCGGGATGCAGGCGGTAAACAGCGCGATAACAAGAACATCCGAGAGCGCCGGCAAGGTGGTCCTGCCCCGCTCCTTCACTTTTCTGGGGCAGAAATTCACCATGGACGCATGGGGTATGGGCAAGGTGGTGTATGACCGGATAAAACGGGGAGAAACAAAGATCCTTCGTACCCGCCCCTCGGCCCTGGACGTGGCCTTTTCCATCTTCGGCAGCAGTGACGCCGTGGAGACTCTGGTCAAGTGGATCCGGAGCGGCACCGTGACCCAGCGTGACCGTCTGCAATACCAGCACAATCTGGCGGCGGTCAAAGAGGTGGTGGACGAGCGCCCCGCAAAAGAGTGGAGCGAATCCGTATACAGCAGCTGGCTCAACACACTGCGTGCCCTCTCCAACGGGCGCAGGGATAAAACCGCCCCGGAGCTTTTCCGCACCAGGGCGTGGGCCATGCGGGTGCTCAACACCCAGCTCGCCTCCTGGACCCAGCTGCGCCACGACACCCTGCTCTATGTCAAGCCCACCTTCGGCATGGGTACAACGTGTTTTTATCCCCACGGGTATGTGGAGCCCAATGTCCTCTTCTGGACCCGCCTGGGAGAGTTGGCCAGAGGAATGGCTGCCAGGCTGGAAAAAGTCTCCTTCAGCGGTTCTGCTGCGATGAAAGAAATACGAGTGGGTAACACATGGAAGAAGGTGTCCCTCAAAACCGCGCAGGTTACTTTTCTGCGCCATTTTGCTGCCACGGTGGATCTGTTGAAGAACATCGCCCGGAAGCAGGGCTCCCAGGAGAAGCTCTCCGCAGAGGAGCAGAATATGCTCAAGCATGTGGTGGAGATTCGCGGCGGTTTCAGCGGGCCTCCCACTTACAACGGCTGGTATCCCGGGCTCTTCTACAAGGGGCGCCGTGACTGTAAGGAAGCTGACGCCCTGGTCGCGGATGTGTACTCTGTCCCCGGGGGCCCCGGAGTCCTTGACGGTGTGCTCCACCAGGCCGTGGGCAAGGTTGACACGCTCATCGCCGCCGTGAAGAACGGGACTGACCTCATCACCTATGTGGGACCCACCCTGAGCCACTACGAGTTTTTTGCACGGGGGAACAAGCGATACACGGACAATGACTGGAAACAGTTGATGGAGAGCAAAGATATTCCCCCCAGGCCCCGGTGGACAAAATCCTACCTCCTGCCCTGAGAAACGGGTTTTTGCCCGGGTGCGCGGTGGCTACTCTTCAAGGGATTTTTGGAGGGCGGCGAGGCGGATCTGATAATTCTTGCGGAATCGTCGGCCGGGCGTGAAGGACTGGTAAATATCAAGACTGAGTCGGCCCACCAGGGAATGGGCGTTACGAAGGAGCGACAGACTTGAGTCGTCGATAGTGCGCGGGTGATCATCACCCAGGCAGGGTTTATCCCATTGAATCTGGGCGTGGAGGGGCAAGTGGGTGTTGAGTTCCATCTGCACATGGCGCAGGAGCTCGGGGATCGCTTGCTCCATAAGTGACCTAGGGGTCTTCATCTCCTGGTTTTTATGGCGGGGATATCCCACCTTGGCGATATCTGCCTGGTTCCACTCGGAAGGTACCGAGAGGGGGAACAGGCAGGGCAGGGGTTCCTCGCTGCTCGCAATATTTTGGTCCAGGGTACGGTTCAAGAACGCACCGATGCACCAATAGGTCTCAAACAGCCTCCTCAATGCGCTGTGGAATTCCCCGGGGCCTGTCAGGTCGCTCACAAAACGCGAAGTGCGGACATTCTGCAGCATTTTAGCTCCGGCGCAGGTGATGGTAAAGAGCTTGTGATAGAGGATGGCAATGCCCAGGGCAGGCTCCAGGGGGTTGCCATTGTTACTCGACTGGGCTTTGTAAAGTTTCACGAGGAGATAATAGTCGATGGCGTGTGCCAGGGAGCCACTGGACCACTCCCGCTCTGACAAGGGGTAGAGGGCCTTGGCGAGGATCGGGCGCAGATCATCCGGCGTGATTCCCCCCAGCAGACCCGCACCCAGGCGGAGCTGCGGTGTGCTCTCGTTGCGGATGATTTCACCAAGGCTCCCCTGCTCAAAGAGGATGAGCTCTTCTCCGCTGGTGAGAAATACCTGGGGGATGTTTGCGACGCCTGCCTTGGAGATTATTTCATGGACCACCGCGAAGAGACGGGGGTGGTCAGCTTCAACGAGACGCAGCGAGAGGGCTTCTGTGGAGTGTTTGGAAAAAATGCTGATGAGGGAAAAAGTTGAGAGCACTGCAAGGCCCATGACCACAACCCTGAGGATTTTCATTTGGGTGTGCCACAGGGCGTAGACCCCGAAAAACGAGGAGAGGATCAGGCAGCCGGATATAACCGGAATCACCAGAGGATAGGCCTTTGCCAGGAGGGCGATTACGCTTCGGTACCGGCGCTCCAGGGAGTCACATGAGGCCTCGTCTCCTTGAAGCAAGCGCCCGGCGGCCTGCCTGGCCTCCCGGGAGAGGAGGGCAGCCCGGATAAACAGCGCGGTCAGCCAGGCAACACACACCAGCGCCAGGGATCCCAGGACAAGAAGCACGAGCACGGCATTTTTCACGGTGATAATTTCCCACATGGGCCGACACTACAGTCCTTTCACCCAATGTCAACGACCTGACCCCGGGGAAATGGAAGGAGACAGGGAACGGCGCGATTGTCGCCGAAGAGCTGGGTTTTCAACGGGTGCCTGGAGAATTGGCAGGTCAGGGTTTTTTTGAATAGTGCTGCTCTTTGAGGCAGTCGGGACAGTGGGTGGAGATGATGGTCCGGATCCGGTCCACGAGGGCGGTGATTTCCTTGGAGCGGGCAAAGGATCCCGAGAGGGGACCATAGGAGAGGCGGACGCTCGTCATGTTCCCCGAGGAGAGTTTTTGCGGCGGGGTTTTCACACACACCTCGGCCAGGGCCTTGATGCTGTCAGACTGCTCTTTGGTGATCTTCCGGGCGAAGGGTTTTCCACCGCCGTATCCGCTGCTGCTGTGCAGCGCGTTCCGGGGCGAGAACTTCAGAAGAGCGCTGGCGTAGAGGGTGTATTGGTTGCCGGACATGTTGATGGAGAGCACACGTTGCTCCTGACCGGTTGTCTCTTTTCCACCCGCCGGGGGATTCTCCTTCTCCATCTTTGACCCTTTCTCCTTCTGACAACCGGGTGACATAAACCCCATTACAAAAAATAAAACAAAAATCTTCTCCATGACACTCCTTGCTTTGCGGGCCTGCGCACCTTAGGGTAATTCATAGCAGCGCCGCAACTCCTTTTCAAGGATCATGTTGAGCCCATGCCACGAGTTTTGCGGGGAGATCAGTCAATACGCTGCTGTACAAATCCTTGCGCCGGGGAACGGATGCCACTACAATTCGATGCTAACCCTCGGGACGTTACAAAATCAGTTAAACTGAAATGATACGATCCTGATACCGAGAGGAAGGTCCATAAATGAAACTGCTGCTGATTGCCATTTTGCTCCCCATCTCGCTGCTGGCCTGTAACATCTCGGGTGTTAAAGGGAGCGGGGTTATTATTGAAGAAAAACGCCAGGTGACCCCATTTACGGCGGTGGAGATCTCCGGGGGGTATACGCTCACCCTCAGTGTGGGTGCCAAAGAATCACTCACCCTGTCCGGGGATGACAACCTGTTACCCCTCATTGAGAGCTCGGTGGAGGCGGGTGTCCTGAAACTAAAGAACAAAAAGGCCATCTCTCCCAAGTCTCCCATTGTCCTGAAAATAACCACGAAATCATTGAGCAGTCTGAAGATATTTGGATCCTTGTCGGGCTCCGTGTCCGGGGTAAGCGGGGGGCCTTTCGCGGCCAGCGTTTCCGGCTCCTGCAGCCTGACGGTGACAGGAAAGTGTGATGCCCTGAAGATCCGGATCGCCGGTTCGGGGAACGTGAATGCCCGTGGTCTGAGCGCCAAATCCGCCCACACCACCATCAGTGGCAGCGGAAAGATAGCCGTTGCCGTCACCGATTCAATCCATGCGAAAATCAGCGGGTCCGGCGAGATTTCCTACGCGGGGAACCCTTCGAAGGTGGAGAAATCCATCTCAGGCAGCGGTAAAATCTTCAAGCAGTAAACAGAAGCGACAGGTAGGGGGCTATTTCAGGGCTGCCAGGCGACGCTCGATGATCTCGATGCAGCGCTGGGCATAGTTTACCTCAGCGGCGCTGGTGGGGCTCGATTTCAGGTGCTCAATGGCCTCATGGAGGTCTGCCCGTGGGTAGGAATATTGCCCGAGGAGGCGCGTGATTTCAGCCGGATCGCCACCAAACTGGGTGGCCCCAAGCAGCTGTTGTCTGGGAGTGATGGTTCGTGAGCAGCAGGTCATATTTTTCTCCACGCGGTGATGCCGGGGTTGTAGCAAGTTGGCACCCTGCTGTCCAGAGACTCCGGGAGAAAGGTGACAGGCAAAATTACTCTGCACGTTACCAGAGAAGAGAGGCATACCCAGAAGCGCACCAGAAAAACACGATTATCACGCTGATTAGTGCTTCCCTCAGCACTGGTTTATCCTGTATACTAGCGCCGGTACTCACACCAAAGAATGAGGTAAGCAGTGAAAATCACAACGGTAATCGTAATGTTCGTGGCACTCGGATGCACAAAAGAACCGGCACCTGTCCGCACAGCTGAGAGCGCTCCTGTCAAGCGGGTGGAGAACAAACCCCCACCGACCGTAAAACAAACCCCTGTAAAACCGCTGAAACCGAAAAAAGCAGTGGCATCCGCTGAGGTGAAATCCGTTGACGACCTGGCAGAAGCCTTCTCCGAGGCCGATGACATGGCCCAGGTCGCGGCGCTCATGAAGGAATTTTTGAAGCCCGGGAGCGAAAGAGCAATCGCTTCCCTGCCGAAAAAATATGAATGGCGTGTCGTTAAGGTTGGGGAATCCAAGGTTCTCGGGGCGTTTCTGGTGATAGCTCCCGAACAAAAACCGGCCCCCAGGCCCAAGGATCCCAAGCAGGCCTATGACCATATTATAGAGCCGCCCCAGGTCTTCGCTATGGTCAGTGAGACCCCCGCACAGGGCAAGGAGAAGGTGAGCATGGCCCCAATCACCGTCAGTTTCGGTGAGGATCCCAAGGCGGCGGTGCGATTTCCGGAAAATTTCAAGGAGACCCAGGCCTTTTTCGTCGATTTTACCCCTTCCAACAGGCAGCTCGAGTCTGAGAAACTGACCAAGGGGACCATTACCAGCCGTGGCGGGCATGAGTTGTTTCAGTTGAGCGCGCGGGGCATCACGAGGTTTACGGTGATCTACGACGGCGGGGAGTGGGTAAGCTCCGGTATGGAACAGGAAATGGAGGCCGCCACCTCCTGGAAAAAGGGGGCAAAATCGGGTACCAACTATCTCATCACTACCACCATCAACAAGGTGGTAATCAAGAATACAGCCCCTGAATCCAAGGCGAAACCCACGTTGCGGTGCAGGCGCCTGGTCTCCATTATCGCCATGCCGGCGGCGGGTGCGTGGAAGACGCTCAATAAAAAAGAGATAAAGAAGCTCAGGAAAGCAGAACCCGCGCTGAGAAAAGTCCCCAAATATGTTGAGGGGAAAGGGAAGCGGTTCTGCAAAAAGCTCAAGCTGTGAGGCCCCCGGGTCAGGAGCGGGCGTTGATTTGAGCGGCACCGGGGATGGCCTCGGCGCCTCTGCTGCCTTCTGCCTCCAGCGCGTGGAGGCGCATCACCATACGGACAGTGAACAGGGCTAAAAGCAGGGCGAAGTGGCACATAATGGAGGGGGTGGCACCGCGGGTGGGGCTGAAGAAGGCCATGGTGGCCAGGGCGCCCAGAATGAAGGCCAGGTTTCCCGTGAGGAAGTCTCCAACCAGCGGGCGATATTTGTCATTCCTTGTGTGGGAGAGGGTGTAGACGCCGGCGAATACGATGACCAGCAGTCCCAGGTTGTAGTAGAGGGCGTAGGAGAGGTATATCATGGGGGTGTCGGTGTAGTAGGTTGCGAAGACCACCGTGCACACGGTCTGGGTGATAAAGGTGGGGATGAACAGCACCGCCGCGGTGAGGATGCCCGCGCCACCGAAGAGGCTGAGGGTGCCCCACCTGGTCCATTTTTTTGTAGACCCTGACAGATTATGGATGAGCAGGACCCCCAGGGGGGGGAGCCAGACCACATCGGCGAAGGCCAGGCGTGAGAGGAAATCCGCCGAGGTGTTTCGGCAGACGAACCACTCAAGAACCTGATATCCAGCTAAAAAGAAGAGGATGAGGGCAGCGGGGACCGTGACCTTTTTGTTGCCCGTGCCCCGAATTACCCAGATGCCTGCGGCTATCTCGAACAGGGCCGTGAAAATGGAGAGGTAGGGAGTGTAAGCCATGGTCGCTCCTCAACTGTTGTGGTGCTCTCCTCAAAATTTACCATGGATCGGCGCTGCGTCAATGGATTATCACGGGTATGACAATTCCGTGACCCTCCGCAGGAATGAGAATTTTTTCAGCAGACTGTGCCATCGCCATTCGGCCCATGGTGTAACGGGAGCATGGAGGGACTGTCCGCAAGGAAACGTGGAAAATCGTGGAAAAGAGGGCTGTTGGGGCCAGAAATTTCCGCCAAAATGCTCAAGAAGGCACCGCGGGGGCTCAAGGGGCTGTTCATCCCTCACCCCCACTATATCAATAAAGGGGGGGACCATTTCAGGCTCCTGTATGGTGCCCCTGCAGCCGCCTGGGGCCAGAAAATTAGCCGGGTCATGAGTCTTAAAAAGTAAATAATAACAGTATGTAACGGGGGTCGCGGTGGTGAAAAGCCTAGTGTCATGTGTATGAGATATCCGATTGTCCAGGGTAGTTTAGGAATATGGATTTCCCTCGGTGGGAGATAACGACCTGGTCACAGCGGGGCGAAGGCAGCGGGGACGTGGAAGTCGGGGCGGGGCGTGTGGATGGGGAAGG
>JAHJLU010000375.1 GCA_018821745.1 Myxococcota bacterium
GCCCGTGTGGTTTTCGGCGCTCCCGCCCGGGAAGATTTGTGTGCCAATGCCAGCGTGACCATGCTCGATTGGCCCACAGAGTGCTCCTTCGCCGAGAACGCCTCCCAGGACTGCGGAAAGTCCTCCACGGAGCGCACGTTGAGCCTGGCCCTCAGTTCCCTCTGTGTTCCCCTGGAGTAGTCACCTCACGTTGCAGATGCTATTCGTAGAGGGGGACTCTGATGGGCATGGCGTTTTTCCGCATGGTTTTTTTGCGCATGGGGGCAGGTTTTTTCATTGCCTCCATGGGGAGCGCAGGGGGTGTTGTGGGGTGCATGGCGACGGGGGTGGCGGCTTTGGTATCCATGGGGGACGGGGGCTCCATGGGGGGCAGCATTGGGGGCTCCATGGAGGTCACTGAGGGGTTGGTGGCGGGCGCGGTGTCAGGCGCCGTGGCCGCGGGAGTTTTGGAAGAGTGGTCGTCGGATTTTTTAGCGGCGTTGACGCAGCCGATGGCCGTGCCGAGGAGAAGCGCGCTGATACACTTGAGCGAGTCCATGGTTACTCCAGCAGCCCCCTCAGGTGATCCCGTAGATCACGGGGGGTCATGCGGTGGGGGAAAATCTCCGACTGATGGTACACAAGGTAAACCGTTTTGAAGATGCTGTCAAACACGGGATTGGGAGGCAATCGGGTGAGGAGCGCCACCAGAGGGGTCAGTCGCGGGAACTTGGCGGCCACGGCGAAGAGGCGCTGCAGGTTCTCCACGCGGCGCTTGTCCGAGGGGTTCTTGAAGGTGACGTGGGAGTGGTCGTAATAGGAGAACTCCAGGGCGTCGCAGGAGTCGGTGAACCAGCCCTCTTCTCTGGCAAAGCGGGCAAGCCTGGTGCCGGGGTAGGGTTGCCACAGCATGGCCAGAGAGTAGTGGGGTTTCGCGCGCTGGTTCAGGCGCAGGGTCGCGAGGTCCTGGGCGAAGGTGGTGGAGGGGAGGCCCAGCATGTTGTTGGCAAGGATATGGATCCCCGCCTCGCGCAGGAGGCGGCAGCCCTCGATAATGGTCTCGTCGGACATGTCGCGGCCCAGGAGGTCTCTTCGGATGGACTCACTGCCAGCCTCAATGCCCACGTTGACGCTGTGGCAGCCGGCCTCGCGCAGAAGGGCCACACGCTTGGGGGTTACCATATCGAGGCGCAGGTGGCAGTAGAAGGGGAGCCTGACGTGCTCCCTCATGAGCCGGGCGAAGGTGATGAGCCAGGCGGTGTTCAGGGGAAAGATGGACTCCCGGAAGGCCAGGAATTCCGTGGGATAGCGCCCGATAACCTCCCGGATCTCGGCGATGAGGCTCCCGGGGGAGCGCACGCGGGGGCGCCTGAAACAACCGTCGTAGAGGGCGTCCATGGAGTGATTGAAGCAGTAGGAACAGGAAAAGGGACAGCCACGGGAGGCCAGGAAGCTGCGGACCGTGTAGCCGCGGATTTTCGGGGAGAGGGAGTAGTAGCTCTCGCGGTCTGGGAAGGGGAGGGAGTCCAGATCCTGGATGAGGGGTGCCACGGGAGAGGAGCTAATTCCGCGGGTGGTTTTTATGGAGAAGTTGGGGGTCTCCACGGGGTGGCCGTGGTCAACTACTCCCTGACAGAAGAGCGCGAAGGAGTGGTCGCACTCGCCCCGGGCGATGACGTCCACGCCTTCTTCGTGGATAAAGTCGGGGAAGAAGGTGGGGTGGGGTCCGCCAAAAACGGAGATGAAGGAGAGCGACTCCTTGAGGGCTCGATTCACTTCAGCCAGATAGGTGTGGGCGCCCGAAGTGCTGGAGTAGCACACAAGCTGCGGTGCAAAGGATGTGAGTGCCGGGATCAGATCCGTCGCCTCGGCGCAAAAGAGCCGGCAGGTGTGTCCCGCGGCCGTGAGGTGAGGGACCAGGCTCATGACGCCGAAGGGTTCGATGGAGTCGGGCTCGGAGACGACAAAGGCGATGTGCAGCACGGGACTCCTCCTTGTGGCCAGCATAGCATAAAGGTGCCGATGATGTGCCATACTCTCTTGAGGAATCGAGCGCCGTGGGGGTATTCATTTTTTTCAGAAGAGATGTTTTTTTTGTGGTGGTTGGCGGATTAGGGGGCCTTGGGGAACTCGAGGGGGACGATGCCCAGGGACTTGTTAACGCTGCCCTTGTGGCGGGCACAGGTTTTGTGGGCGTCCTTGAGCTCCTTGAGAAGTTCGGGGATAGCTGCGAGGATTGCCTCCAGGTAGGCTTTGTTGGCGGCGTGGGAGTCTTTGACCACAACGCCGAGGCGGGGAGTCTTCCGGGAGCGGCGTTTTTTTCCGTAATTGCGCAGATAGGAGGTGACTTCTGTCTTGAGACGACCCAAGGCGGTCAGGCAGTATTTGATGTATTCTTTTCGCTGGGCCAGAAGCTGGCGACGGAAGGCCGCCTTGCCAATCTTGGGTGGCCGGAATTTGGAGAGGTAGCGGTCAAGATATATCAGGGCCTCGATGACCTCTCTGAGGGCGTTGCGGCGCTTCATGGTGCCGGTGACTGTCTCCATGTACTCCTTGGGGCTGGCGCTCTGGCCGAGGAGCCCCTTGTCCCAGGAAAACTGTTTGATCCCCGATTGTTTTTTCAGGGAAAACAGGTCTTTGCGGACCAGAGTAATGGTGGAGAAGAGGGCTTTCTTCCCCGAGGCGGTTGGGGCGATATTGAAGGTGTGGACCGCGTTCTGACAGGTGAGCGTGGCGGTGAAGGCACCCTTGATGGGTCGCAGGATGACAACCTCCAGGCGATCATAAAAGGGGTGGCTGGTATCCTTCCGCAGTTTTACCCGCTTGGGTTTCATGGAACTGACAGCGGCGGTGCAGGTCTCTGCGAACCCCTTGGAGGTTGCGAAGACAAGGCGGTGGAAGACGCCACCGGCTGTTCTTTGTCCGGCCCGCCCGTTCTCGAGGATCTCCCGTGCGCGCCGGCTCTGGGCCTGATAATTGGCCTTGATATCGTCATAGAGCATGGGGGAGATGTACTTCACTTTTGTCGCGATCACCCGGGGCATGATAGTGGCGCTCTTGCCGTCGTACTGGAGGGTACGCTGGAAGGCGGGGTTGAGAAAGAGTGCGTGGTGGCGGATGGTGTTGATTGTCTTCGTCGCAAGGCTTGCGTGGGAAGGTTTTACTAAGATAGTGAAGCGGTGGGTCTGCTTCTGTGCCCGATCCTCCAGGGTGACGATCATGGAGGAGACCGGCTGGTTGATGGAGGCCACCAGGGTGAACTGGGACATGCCTCGGATTTTGGGGTTCACTGCGTCCCAGGTAATGAAGCTGCGCCGTGAGTCCGGTCGCATTGTCTTCCCGTTTATGGTGACGGAGAGGGCCCATCGATTGGGGAAGTCTTGCATGCCGCGCTTTTCAGCTACGTACAGGGTGAGCATGCCTCCCAGGGGGATGGAGCTGTGGGTGAAGGGTCTCCCCGCTGTGCGGCGCGCTTTCTGTGCTGCACTGAGCAGGGAATGCACGCCCTCGTAGTTGATCTTCACGACCCCGGTCTGGGGTGAGAAGGGGGAGCCAGCGGGAGAAATGGTGTAGCCCACCGCGGTGTTGGGAAAGGAAGAGGCGGATTTATGGCCTCCCCCGTGGGATGAAAGGTAGGCATCGGACTCGTGGGGCGGTGTGCAGGCGGCCACGAGAAGGAGCAGGAGTAAAAGGGATCGAATCAACATTGGTAAAACCTCACCCTTATCCATAATAAAAACCGAACATTTTGTCAAAGATTCCGGCACGAGGACTCCACTATAAGGGTTTGGGAGGCCATGGATTTCTTCGGGTGTGAAGGATCGGTGGGGTTTTGGGGAGATGCCCCCAATTGTGATGCTTCGGTCACGGGAAATTTTGCATAGTGTGAATAATTGTCCACATTCTGCATGTGGATTGACCAGCAGGGGCTGTAATTGTTGGAAGTCCTTAGTGGTGGTGTTTTGAAATAAGGTGTAGAAACAATTGGATAGAAAAAACGTGGAGAAATAAATTAATAGTCTTGCAATAGTGGCCCACATGTTGCAAAACTATAATCATGTCGAAACGACCACTGGAGGTTCCCATGAAAACATCACTTATTCTTCTGAGCTTTTCCCTTATCGCACTGATGGCAGTCCCCGCAGGTGCCCAGCAGATAATAATTGTCCCGGGTGGTGGGCAGTGTCCCGGTGCTTCATCGTATGACGCGCCTCCCGTGAGCCCGTATGTGGCACCCATGGCAAACCCCTATGCCGCGCCGGCCCCCATGGTTCCTCAGGCTCCCAACTTTTTGCCCGCCAAGGCCATCGTCCCCTTTAGAAAATGGGGACTCCATGCCTTCGGTGTCACCGGCTCCGATGATTACGGTGATCTGAACGGTGCCGGTGTTGCGATTTCTTACATGTTCAATCATCACTTCGGCGTGCAGGCGGGGGTCTCGGCCCTCACGGCGGAAGATGGCTATGGATACGTCAACCGCATTGTCACCCGCTCCCACGTCTCTGCCCTGTGGTTCCCCGGGGGCGTTAAAACCAGCGGCATCAGCCTCTATTTTAAAGCCGGTCTCATGAAGCAAAGCTCCGAGACTATCATGGCAGATTATGGCGCACCTCTCCCCTATGACTCCACCTATGAGGATCGGTACAGTGAGAGTTCACCCGACGGCGTTGGCACCACCGTCGTCTTTGGCGGGGGACTCCAGTGGCGCATGCTCAACGGATATGTGAGCCTTGGTCTCGAGGCGACGATTGTGGGTCCCGTGGAGGACGAGGAGTACGGAGAGACCACCTCTCCCTCCTTCAATATGGCGTTTGTGACCTCCCTGCACTTCTAGACATCCTTCCCTGTTCATTCCCCACTCAACTCCTTCTCTCACAAATAAATATCAACCATGCACCCTGCCACTGACCAACAAATCGTGGCTTCGCTCCACCGCGGGGCATGAACGCATTGACGTGTCAGTAGTTGGGGAGGACCGGTGCCGGTGTGAGTTCACTGAATGAGGTGACGCCGCGGCCGAGCTGGCCGAGGTTGTTTCTCCCCCAGCACCACGGTGCCCCGTGGTCGTCGATGGCACAGGAGAAGTAGGTGCCGCAGGAGACGCTCACGAAGGTGCGGTCCGCGGGCATGGTGACGGAGATGGGTGTCAGAGAACCCACGCAGAATCCGCACCCGAGATGGGAGCCGCTGTTGCCCCAGCACAGGATGACACCCTCGTCGGTGACCCCACAGGCGTGGGAATGGCCGGGGGAGATGTCCACGAACACAGTCGCCGCTGCAACTACAGCCACGGGGGTGTTGGAGTTGACCAAGGAATTGTTGCCGAGCTGGCCGCCGTCGTTGGACCCCCAGCACCAGGCACCTCCCAGATCGTCGATGGCACAGGTGGAGTATTGCCCCGTGGCGATCCTCACAAAGTGCCGTCCCGGGGGCATGGTCACCGCCGTGGGTTCTTCGGCAAATAATGCCGCTGTGCCGATCCCCAACTGGCCCTGCAGGTTATTGCCCCAGCACCAGGCGTTGCCGCTCAGGTCAAGGGCGCAGGCGTGCAGGTTCTTCATGGAGAGGGAGTCGAAGATGATTCCGCCGGGGTTCACCACGTTGAAGGGCTCTGTCTTGTCACCCTGTCCGGCGCCGTTGCCCAGCAGCCCCGAGGAGTCACTTCCCCAGCAGGCGGCCTCAAGACTGGCGGTGAGGGCGCAGGAGGCATTGTAGCCAGCCTCCACGGCGCGCAGGTAATTCACGGGGCTTATGGTATCCACGGGGACCAGCTCTGTGGCGCTCACCGTGCCGTCTCCGAGGGTGCCGTAGGTGTTGTCGCCCCAACCATAGAACCAGTTGTCCGTGGGAGTGACGGCCGAGACGTGGCGGTAGCCCACTGCCACCCCGGCAATGCCACCACCGGTGGAGTCCAACGCCTGCAGGGGTGTCGCCGAGTAGGCTGTCGCACCAAAACCCAGCTGGCCATATTCGTTGTCGCCCCAGCAGTAGGTGTTGGCGGCTGTGGAGGCGCAGGCCGTGTAGAGACCCACGGAGAGCTTGGTCACTGAGGCGCATCCGTCGTATTTGCACGAGGAGTTGCAGAAGAGCCCCGAGCCGCCCTCGAAAAAGCCCACATCCATACATCGGGTGCCTGGAGTCATGAGGGAGGGCTCACACTCCTCGCCGTGCTCGGCCTGGAGGATGCCGTCTCCACAACTCCCGGCGTCACGGCAGTCTGTGAGATCGAATTCGCAGGAGGTGTCACAGGCGAGGTTGCCGCCGTAATAGCCCATGGATTCACAGGTCTCCCCGCCCGTCTCGATGCCGTCGCATGACTCTCCGAAGGCAGCGTGGAGGATGCCGTCTCCACAACTCCCGGCCGCAGCGCACTGGCTGAGGTTGAACTTGCAGGAGGTGTCACAGGCGAGGTTGCCGCCGTAGTAGCCGAGGGAGTCACAGGTCTCGCCGTTGAGGTTTGTGCCGTCGCACTCTTCGCTGGCGGTGGTGTCCACGGTGCCGTTTCCGCAGGGGTTCAGGTTGCATGCGGAGGTGTTGAAGGTGCAGTCCGTGTTGCAGGAGAGGATCCCGTCCTGGGTGGAGACGTCCAAGCAGGTGGCGCCGCCAAGATCTGTTCCGTCGCAGCTCTCGGACGCCGTCTGCAGGAGCCCGTCGCCGCACCGTCCCGTCACCTGGCAGGCGGAGAGGTCGAACTGGCAGTCGTCATCGCAGGCCAGCTCGCCCCCGTGGTAGCCCAGGCTTTCGCAGGTCTTGCCACCGAGGTTGACATTCCCCTGGTCATTGTCACAGGCCTCGTAATCGGGGTCGATGACTCCGTCGCCGCAGCTGCCTGAGCAGCCCGAGAAATCCAACGAACAGCTGTCCGTGCAGGCGAGCTGGCCGTCATAGAAGCCTTCGCTCTGGCAGGTGGCTCCTCCGAGCTCGGAGCTATCGCAAGCTTCACCCGTATCGATGACTCCGTCGCCGCAGGCGTCGCTGGAATCTGTCTGGGTTTCACAGGCACAGAGGAGGATCAGAGAGATGGCAATGAGAAGATGGCGTCCTGATAGTTTCATGTGTGTACTCCTTGAAGCGTTCAGTTGTTCATACCATGGGTGAGCCAGAGGTTCTATGGAAAATGTCTCCCTTTCACCTGGAAGGGTTGGCCTTGTCCAAAACTTCTCTGGCCATCTGCGCCATGTCTGATTTTTCAATTGGCTTCATGAGTAACCCTTTCACCCCTATGCTTTTTGCAACCGCAGCATTCATTTTCTCACTGAATCCAGTACAGATGATAATCGGCATGTCGGGTCTAACTGCAAGTATTTCTTTGGCAAGTTGATCTCCGGTCATGATGGGCATGGACATATCTGTAATAACAAGGTCGTAGGCATCGGGATGACTTTTGAATGCTTCCAGTGCATCTGCGCTGCTGGTGCGTGCGCTGACTGTATATCCCAGGCGTTCCAGCATTTGTTTTTCCAGTTTGACAATAGGCAGTTCATCATCAATCAAGAGAATGCGTTCTACTCCGCCTTTAAGCGGGACCTCCCCCTTGACGGAGCTGCTTATTCTGGAAACTGGCATCAGAGGCAGGTACACTTTGAAAACGGTCCCCTCTCCAAGGGTACTGCTGACCCTTATGTCACCTTTATTTTCCTTTACAATGCCGTATACTACCGCCAGCCCGAGCCCGGTCCCCTTTCCCTGTTCTTTCGTCGTAAAATAGGGGTCAAAGATTTTTTGCAAATGGACAGGAGGAATGCCTGTGCCATTGTCTTCAACAGAAAGCATTGCATATCTGCCGGGCTCGATTGACATGTCAGTTGTATCATTGTTGTCCAAAACCACTTCTTGAACCCGAACAGAGATCTGGCCGTCGGAATTTTCGACAGCATGATAGGCATTTGTAATGAGGTTCATGGCAATCTGATGTATTTGCGTGGGATCAGCCAGAGTCAGGCCGCATTCTGGTTGGAGGCAGTGGTCAATTTTAATGTTCATGGGGATTGTGGCGCGACTTAATGTCAGCACCTCTTTCAAAATATGCTGGATCCTCACGGGGATCATCTTGTGCGCCTGTTGACGGCTGAATGCGAGAA
>JAHJLU010000036.1 GCA_018821745.1 Myxococcota bacterium
ACCGCTCCGCGGTTCTCTCCCACGGTATTGCCGTCGCCATGAACACCACGGCTTTCGGTCTCATCGTCGCAGTTCCCTGTCTGACAGCACATCTTCTTCTCATGAGTTTCACCAAGAAAATCATGGACGACGTCGAGCTGTTCTCCACGAAACTCGACAACCTGCTTGCCCGTCGTCTCAGCAGAGCCAGATAATCAGACAGAGTACGTCAAGCATCCTTCCTGCGGATTTTGCGGTGTAGTGTGCAGATTTGATTCTACATGGTTCAGGAGCTAGAACATGGCTAAAAAGACAACAGTTGAAATAGAAATGGAAGACATCAACCTCATGCCCATCATGAACTTGCTGTGTCTTCTTATTCCTTTCCTTCTGCTGAGCGCTCAGTTCATCCAGATCGGTATTATCCTCGTGGATACACCCAGGAAATCAAGGAACACGAGCAAGCAGAAAGACGACAAAAAGAAGACCATGGGCCTCGTCGTTGATATTACCCAGGATGGGTATTATATCTCCACGAAAGCCGGTTCTGCCTGTCCTGACAGGAAAGCCAATGGTCAGCCATGTATTGCTGTCACCCACTCTGGCGGCAAGAAAAAGTACATGCACGAGAACCTCAGGAAGTTCATCTACAGCAAGTTTTACAAACCGAACTACAAAAAGAACTCGGACCCGGATCCCGCGAACCGGTTTTTTGTTGACTGGGGTAAGGTTACGATCCGTCCCCAGGACATGATCGACTACGAGACAGTGATTCAGACCCTCGATGCCACCAGAGAGCTTCCTCCCGAAGCCAAGAACGAGATAGACGGCGTTGGAAGCACTCTTACCTGCGTCTTCAAAAAAGACAGCGGTAAGAAGGAATGGGCACTCCAGGGTGCCTGCATGTTCCCGCTGGCTTCACTCGGTCGCTAGGTTGTACGAATCAATGAATCGTTTGCTGAGATTGGTCTAAGGAGTTTAATATGGCAAGAGAGCTAACCCCCGAAGAAATCGGCGCGCAGAAGAAGCTTGATGAGAAAAAGCTCGCGAGACGCAATAAGAAGCTGGAGGAATCCTCCTTCAACATTACGTCTCTCATGGACGCTCTTACCATCATCCTTATCTTCCTTCTGAAGAGCTATGGGTCAGATCCCATGCAGGTTCCCCAGAAGAAAAATGAACTGATGGTTCCCAAGTCCGATACCATGAGTAACATGTCGGAATGTGTCGATATCCAGATTTCTCGTACCTCCATCGTCGTCAAGGGCAAAAAAGTTGTAACGCTCACCAACAAGCAGATTTCCTCCCAGGACGCCCCCGACGGATACATCATCAAGAACCTTAAAGACCGACTTGATGATCTGAGAAATAAAGAGATCGAACAGAAGCAGGAAAAAGCTGCCAAATTCCAGGGTGAAGCCTTTATCTCCGCCGATACGGAGATCCCGTGGAAACTGGTTGACCAGGTTCTGAAAACCGCAGTTCGCGCCAAGTACTATCGATTCAGTTTCGCTGTTGTTAAAATGCGCGGCTCATGATCCTCGGATCCTGACGCGACCCCATCTCCACTCACCTCACCTAAAACATTTTATTCAGGGACTGCCAATGCCGGTGGAATATGGTTCCATGGTCGTTGTGACTGTTGGTGTGTTCTGGCTCAGGTGGGGTCGAGGGGAATTGATCGTCTGATTAACGGGAGAAGTCACGGCGCATGTTGAGCGCTCTTGAGATGGTAATGCGGTCGGTGTATTCGAGCTCCGTTCCGAAGGGAATGCCTGCGGCAATGCGAGTAATACGCAGATCCGATCCGTCGAGGTGGGAGTAGAGGTACTGGGCAGTGGTCTCTCCATCCACTGTGGCATCGAGCGCGAGGACAATCTCAGTAAATGAGCCATCGGCAATACGTTGAAAGAGAGCATCTATGCGGAGATCCTTGGGAGAAACTCCGTCGAGAGGTGAGATGGTCCCGCCAAGGATGTGGTACTGCCCTAAAAAAGCATTGGAGGATTCAATGGCGATGCAATCCTGGATCTTTGAGACCACACAAAGAGATGCGGTATCCCGATGAAGATCACTGCAGAGCGAACAAGGTTCCTCACGGGTCTTGTAGAAACCGCACTGTGGGCAATGATCGATGGATTCATACACACCCAGAAGTGCTTCGCTGAGGTTTTTACCCAGGGAGGGATCGTGATCAAGCAGGAAAAAGGTCAGTCGGCGTGCGCTCTTTTTTCCAATTCCGGGGAGTGTGGAGAAGGCCAAAATAAGGCGTTCAATAGATTCCAACTGCATGTCAGAGGCCAAAGGGGGAGTTCTGAAGCATGGAACCCAGTGGTCCCAACTCTTCCATGGTGATCTCCTGGGTGCGTTCACGGCACCGATCCAGCGCAAGATTTACTGCCGCTGCGGTGAGATCCGCCACCATATCGGAGTCATCCATGGAGAGGAGCGTGGGGTCGTAGTCAATCTTGTTGATGCGCATGGCTACCGTTGCGGTAACAGTAACCATGCCCCCGCCCGAAGAGACCACGATGGTCTCGGTGGCGAGCCGCTGCTGCATCCGCTGCATTTTTTCCTGGAGGTCACCCATGGAGGGCATCATTCCGGCGAACTGATTTAAATCAATATTATCTGTCATGACTAGTCCTCTTTGACACGTTGTCCGATGATATCACCGCCCAGTGAATCGAGCAGTTTACGGACGACGGGATTGGAACGGATTGTCTCATCGATGGCCCGCTCTTTGAGCGCCTGCTGCTGCTTCTCCAGCTCATAGGGTGAAGCGACGGGGACGCCCTGGGGAAGGTTGTGCCACGAGGGGGCGAGATCTGCTTTGGGGGCGGTAGCGATGGTGATGGCGACAGGATGCCCCGTGAGCTCTGCGAAGAGCGCCTCGGTCTGTTTTTGCTGACCCTGCAGGTATTTGATTGAGAACGTGTTTTCACCCTCGGAGAAGGTGAGATTGAAACGGAGGCCGCCCTGACTGGTGACCTCGCTGACAAAACGCGCGGTCTGAAGGCAGACGTAGAGACGCCCGTGACTCTTTGAAATAGAATCCAGGAGTTTCATCCAGTCTTTAAACGCGAATTGATCTGCAGGCACATGGGGGAGGGCTGGCACTGAGGGTTCACTGGGTTCAGTTGGTTCAGGGCCTGCGGCCCTGGATGAAATCGCAGCGCGAACCGGACTCGTTTTAGTACTCCCTGACTGCGGCGTCACTGGCGTGGGGGAGGCTGATTGAGATCGGGATGGAGCGGGAGACACACTGCCGGCAGCCGGTCTGCCCGCAGGTGGACCGGAGATCCGTGCATTGGCTGCCGGTGCTTGACTGCGGGCACCCGCTTCGAGGCGGGACATGCGGTCAAAAAGCTCCATGGCCGGCGAGAGGGGTTCCGCCAGAACCAGATCCATGAGCAGGAGCTCAAGGGCTGTCTTGGGGGAGAGGGCCCGGGAAACCGCATCAAGGCCATTGAAGAGGCGCAGAAAGAGGTGATGAAGATGCTGAATGGAGAAGGGCTTGAGGTGCTGCTGAAGCTCTTTGAGGGCATCATCGGTGATGAACACCAGATCTTCCGGTTGTTTCACCGTCTTGATCACCATAAGGTCTCGGAAAAAAGAGACCAGAGATTTGGTGAAATGAACGATGTCATACCCTTCGTAGAAAATATCGTGGAGTCGACGCAGTACCAGGTCTCCATCCCGGGCGAGAAGGGCAAGGGAGAGCTCCGAGAGAATTGCTCTGTCGGTGATGCCAAGAATGCCCTTTACCTCATGCTCGGTGATGGTTCCTTCCTGGTGGCTGGCCAGGATCTGGTCGAGGATAGAGAGGGTGTCTCTGACGCTGCCCTCTCCCTCCATGGCGATGAGGGTTGCAGCCTGGGGATCGATGGTGAAGGACTCCTTCTCCAAAATATCCATGACGTGGCGTGAGAGGCGTGAGAGATCCACACGTTTGAAATCAAACCGCTGTACCCGGGACAGGATGGTGGCGGGAATTTTATGGGGCTCTGTGGTGGCGAAAATGAAGATGACGTGTGATGGTGGCTCTTCCAGGGTCTTCAGGAGGGCATTAAATGCACTCACCGTGAGCATGTGTACTTCGTCGATGATAATGACGCGGTATCGCCCCGAGGAGGGCAAAAAACGAATGTCTTCGCGCAGCGCCCTGACATTCTCGACGCCCGTGTTGGTCGCACCGTCGATTTCCAGGACATCGACCTCTTTGCCAACGGTGATGTCAGTACAGTGAACGCATTGATTACATGGCGTTGGAGTGGGCCCGTCGTTACAATTGAGGGCCTTGGCCAGGAGCCGTGCGGTGGTGGTTTTACCGGTTCCCCTGGCGCCCGTGAAAAGAAAGGCGTGGTGAATTCTTCCCGATGTGAGCGCGTTGGTGAGGATAGTTATGATGTGTTCCTGTCCGATGAGTTCGGAGAAGGATTGGGGACGGTACCGACGTGCTAATACGAGATATGCCACTTGAACGACACTGTTTTGATAGGGTTAAATAAAAGGACAGCCCATGAGGCTCCAGGCACCCGTTCATCCGGCTACCGTTGCTTCCTTCCGGACCTGGCGGGTTCATCAGAATTCCGTCACCCGGAGCCTCATGGGCTGTTTTGCGGAGAGCGGGGGATTCGAACCCCCGGTACCTCTCGATACACACGATTTCCAATCGTGCTCCTTCGGCCTCTCGGACAGCTCTCCATGAATTTGATCGGGCAAGTCGCAGCCCTGCTTGTTTTGCGGAGAGAAAGGGATTCGAACCCCCGGTGCGGTAAACCGCACACCTGATTTCGAGTCAGGCTCCTTCGACCACTCGGACATCTCTCCAGTGCAGAAAGGTCTGTCCTTTCTCTCAAGGCCCCTATTTATAGATGGTGGCTTTTCTAAGATCAAGCTGAAAGTGAACCTTTTGATGCAGGCCTTAAAGAGGACCCCACTTCAGAGTAAACGCTTTGAGAATACTGTTTTTTACGGTCTTGCGCTCCGCAAATGCGGTGACGACGAAAGGCGCATTGGGCCCGGGGACCTTCAGCGGGAGATGTATGCTGAGGCTGGGATGACCATAAATCCGGGAAACTTTCATGGAAGAGGCTTGAATGAGGAACACAGCGAGGGTGCCTTCATCACCGGGGGTTTCACCCTTGAATGGCTTCCCGGGCTCAGCGAAGGGACCAACGGCGCTCAAAAGTATATCTCCCGTGGGGAAGACAAGGGGTGGAGGCCCAAGACGATGGAAACAACGTACCCAAGTGACTTTACCCCGGACAGGTTCGACGAGATAGAGGCACCGGTGTGCGGCGCCGGGAACGAGAAAGCCCTTGGGAGTGCCAACCGCCCACCAGGGTGCATCACCCTTGGCCTGCCGCGGCAAGAGGTCAGCGATGGAACGTGCGGTCCCCAGATCAGACGGGTGTTTGGAGAAGGTGTATTTCCACTGGACCTGACCTGATGCAAGATCAACCGCTGCCCAGGAGGCTTTTTCTTTAAGCGACGAGCGTTTTGTGAAGGCGACGATATCGAGCCCACCCACATTAAAATAGCGACTGGGGAGGGCTTCGGTATTTTTAATGCTTCCCCCCTCAAGGAGGAGTTGCTTTTTCCCCTGCTTGAGGAACCATGCCCCCTTGTAGAAGGCGATGAACTTCATGCCTGCGTCATTTTTAAAGGGTTTTTCCACGGGTTTACCCGTTGCGAGTTCAATCACTTCAAACCCTTCTTTGAGCAAGATGACGGCGTGGGTATCACTCACATCCGCCACCTCCTGCTCCCGCATGGGCCGGGTCCACAGGGTTTTGTGGGCAGCACTCACTGCGGTGAGCCAGCGACCCCGCTCAATCAGAGCAACTTTCGACCGATGCGCGACCAGGCTGACCGGGCTGTTGCCTTTTCCCAAAAGGGAGAAGCTCCTGAGCTGCCGTGCCTTGTTAACGTCGATGGTCTGATACATGCCGTCCACCGCGGAGACGATGGTGCTCCCTTCGGCCCACACCGGCGTGTTACAGTTGACCTGTCCCCTGTCGGTGGAGATTCTGTTCTCCCGGCGATTCTCCGAGGGGACACCCAGTTTGATATCCACATGTGAGTCAGGCATGGTGGTGGAGAATATGCGAAGATAATAGCGATTCAGGCGAGGACTTCTCTCCCAGTGGGTCTTGAGCAGAAGAGCGATACGATCTCCCTGACCGTACACCAGCGACGCGAGATGGGAGGGGGCGTTCTTGATGACAATTTTACCGCTCCAAATAATTTTTCCCTCCTGGGCAGTGAGCAGGACCAGGGTTTTGTCAGCGAGCTCGACCGCGACCCGATCCCCGGCTACGGATACAAAGCTCACGGTCTTGTCGAACACTTTTTTCATCAGGGCCTCTCCCGTTGAGTGGGAGAAAATCTGGAGCGTCTTCTTCTTGCGGCAGGCGATAAAGCCGCCGCTTGCTGCGCAGCGGGTGCTGGGGAGCTCCATGGAGTACAACAGTCTCCCCTCTTTGAGATCGATGGTGGAGAGTATGTGGGTTTTGGGACCTGTGGAGACAAAAAGTGACAGGAGTGAGCCGTGGGTGAGGGGGTCAAGCCGGGTGCTTATTCTGCCCGGGAGGGTGGCTTCACCTTCGCCGTCATCCGTGGGAAACTTCATCTCTGTTGAGATTTCCAGGTCGGGATACAATACAGGGACGAGCACTCTGTCCCCACAGACGGGCAGATCATAGACGTATTTGCGGCTGTCCCTGAGGTCCTGGTAGCGCCACATTTCCTTGGCGGAGCCAAGATCAAAGGCTCTGAGGAAACTGTCGGTACTTCTCACCAGAGCCGTGGTGCCGTGTACTCGAACAGGGAAATCTTTGCGGAGGCGCACGGCGATGCCTTTTTTTGTCTCTTTGATCCCTGCGATGAATTGCTTCTTGCCCGACTTCGGATCAAAAATGTAGGGTTTTCGGTCCGCCATGAACAGCGAAGCGCCTGTCTGCGCAAACCCTGACACGGTGGAAAACCCTTTGCCGGCGCCCCCGCCCTTGTAAGAGAGCGGGATCACATTGTTATTGCG
>JAHJLU010000376.1 GCA_018821745.1 Myxococcota bacterium
ATTAGCTTCCCGGGCCGTCCCCAATAGAAAGAAAAACCGTGTCCCGGGGGTCACATTACGTTTGCCCCTGGCACCGCAATGGCCTACCATAGGGGAGTTGCACATCATTGTTATTTCACATGAGAGGAAAGCATGCACAGCAAATCGATATTATTTGGTCTACTCCTTAGTGTGTTTCTCGGCAGCTGTGCTTCCATGGAGCTAAAAACGCAGTTGAAAACCCCCACGCCTCTTGTTGAGGGGCTGCACTACGGGAGCTACGAAGAGGCGCTCAAGCGCACGGCGCACCTTGGGCCCCAAAAGAGCACCTGGGCCGGCAGCAGGTGGCTCAAATACGCGGTGCCCCACAAATCGGAAACTCACCCCGCGTCTATCTCCCTCGCCTGGCCGGTGATCCCCGTGGTGATGATGTACGGCACGCCAACACCCAATTATTTTTTGGAGTTTACCTGGAAGGGGACCACCATTGGGGGCAAACTCAAGCGCCAGATCGAGAAACTGGGCATCTCCCTTGAAAAACCCCTGGGGATGATCGCCGGGGGGAGCTGTCCCCTCCAGGGACTCGCGGTGACAGCGAAGACGGGGAAAATCTTCAAAACCGCCACGGTTGTTATCCACGGGGGTAATATCGTGGCTGTGTTCAACCAGCTCCCCGCCCAGTGCCTCGCTCTCTCCTTCGCGAAGTTGGACAGAATCATCGAAGTGGCGGTGAAGAACGCAGACCTCGCATACCTCAACAAAATTGATACATGGCTCAGTCCCATCTATTTCACAGCGGAGGGGCGCGAGTGGCGGCGCACCATGAGCCGGGCCCTCTCTCTGGCGAGTCTTCCGCAAAAAGGGGCTCTCCCCAATGCGGATCAGGTGTTTGCCCTGGAGAGAAAAGCCATACAAGCCCACACACATGGAACCTTCGACTCGGAATATTATCGATTGCTCTTCCAGTTGGCACTGTACCAGGAGGCCCGCGGTGCGTCCCCTGAGATTGCACTGCTCCTGAAGGATCTCGCATGGAAGTCCCGCCACGGGATCCCCGAAACGCGCAGGGAAACCTTCCGAAAGGTGAAAACCCACTTTCTCACACCCAATGCACTCCTTGACGCCCTCAGGAAGATTCGAAACCACACGAAGAAGCCGGTCTCTTTCCATTTGGAGAGGCGGCTCGACTGGTATGTTGACGATCTGCTGTACTCACCGTTGCCGGCGGGGAGTTTTAAAGAACGGGGGAAGGCACTCCTCGCATTACAGGCCCAAAGTTCCTCTTCCCTGGCCGGTTCCATGGAGAAGGTTCGTGCAAGGGTGCTTTTTGCACGCACCATCCAGGAGCAGGCAAAAAAGGCAGGTCACCGGTACCATTTCGTAATGCTGCAGTCCATTGGTCTGCTCAAGGCGTCTCAATCCCATGTCCGCCGGGAGATGATCGAGGACACCATGGCCCTGCTGCGCCTATATCAGCATAAACAGCTCACCACTCCCCAGCGGCTGTCGCAGCTCACCCTGCGACTGTTCTCCCCCTTTAAGGTCAGTTACGATCCGGGAATTGAGAAGTTACTCCAGGCGAAGGCCCGGGAACTGCAAAAACGAGCGATGCTGGGAACCGCCCTGTGGTATCTCTATCTGGCAGAGGCTGCAAAACGCAACAGGCTGGTCTATCGCAGGCGCGGTTCCTACTGGAGCCACGACAAAAAGTTGAAGGAACCGGAGGTGAAGATACTGGCCCGGCGCCTTGCCCAGCAGCTTGTCCCCCGAATCCACCGAAAAAATCCCCTGTATGGGATGCTCTCACGGCTCTACTATAAGCCCCATGGCCCACCGGATCCCTTCCTCATTTCGAACCGCCTCAATGAAAAAATACCGCTCATGGCGCGAGTGCGCATCTCCCTCGGGGCAGAATACATTACGAGCACCGTCCCGGCGCCCGTGGTACGCCTGGTGCCTTCCCCCATCACCTGTAACATCAAGGACCGGTACAAAAAAGGGACCAGGCGCAAGGTTGTGGAGGTGCGGACAAAATATAAGAGCGACGCAAGAGCCATGGCCCGGGAACAGCTGGAGAAGCTCAACGCAGCTATTTTGAAAACCCAGTGGACCATCAGCAGCCTCTCGGGGCAGGAGGTCTCCGTCTCCCGGGGGGGATTTGTGGGGGGAGTCAAGGGCACAAGTACCCGATATTCACCGGGTGGCAGCGCCAGGACTGTATACGATTGGCAAGGATACCGCCGGGTATCCGTAACCGTAAACCAGCATATCAGAAAACGGATCGGTCAACTCAGCGTCCGCCTGCGCATGCTCCTTGAGCAGCGGGCAAAGCTCCTGGCCAATTTCCCCGTGGACAGTACGCTCACAAGGGTTTCATACAAGAAAGTGATCATCCCCACCTACGTTCAAACATGGAGCGGTTCGTGCCACAGGGTTATCCTCATTGAGGGGGCAGGGCTGGTGCTTTCCCGGCTCCAGCAAAAGTATGTACGAATAAAATACGACCGCATGATCTCTCACAAAAGTCGTGAGAAGGCTGTGGCTAGAATCACCAGCATCATGAACAATAATCTGGGCAGAGAGGTGACTCTCTCGCTCTTTCGACAGTTCATGGATTTGCTCATCGAGAGGAGGATGGCGCAGCTCTCGAAGATCCACGGGTGGACAATATCCGAGAGAGAAAATGAGCACTACCTGCTTCGGAAATGGCTCACCCTTCCCAACAGTTACTGACCACCAACCGCACAGGGGTACCAATGTTACTTCATCGCCGCTTCGACTGACCCCGACTGAAGTGAAAAACAGCCGCAATGCCCACCTGGTCTGTGTCCTCTCACTTGAGGGGGCTGTTTTCAATCTACAGCGCAGCGATCCACCTGCAGCGGATCGAGGTATCTGTAATGAATATCGCCAAATACCCTGACACAAGTGGGTTTTTTCCCATGCTGCCGTGGAAATTATTTTTGCTATTTTCCATTACTGAGGTGTTTTATTCTTGGTATTGTCTGCTTCTGACAAGGAGTAATCAGATGGAGAAACCAAACAATACCCCCCTTGGCCCACTTTCCCCAAGTCCCCTGAAATCAGTTATTGCCCTCTCCTTATGTGCCATCACCCTCTCGGCAGGCTGTAAAAAGAAGAAGGGAGGAGAACGCTCCCGCGAATCAAACACCCGGATTAAAATCGAAAAGCTGCCCAAAGGGGCAACCCCGGCCCCACATGAGGCGGCCACGCGCAACGCCTGCATCGCACTTTTCCAAGGTTCCCGGTCAATGATGCAGGGCGACAGCGCCGGAAAATTTTTACAAAACCTGGCAGACAAGAGAGCCACCTGGTTTGAAATTTCCCTGCACGTGGGGAGAGTGGATCCTCAAAAGATGCGACGACTTCGGGAGTTTTATGGGAGTCACGGAGAGGCCCTTGATAAAGCACGGTTCGGAGCCATGTTCAGAGGGAAAGAATCCGTGGAGGTCAGGGAAAAAGGTGGGGCCGATTCCTCAAAAACAACGGGTGTTCTCTACGCCATAACGGTAGAAATACCGGGCCTCTCAGAGAAAGCCTACCGATATCTTCGGTGTCTGAAGGTGAAGGATCATCTCTACTGGGTCCCCTTCGGCTGGTAAACGGCGTACAGAC
Source organism: Myxococcota bacterium (assembly GCA_018821745.1). Lineage (GTDB taxonomy): Bacteria > Myxococcota_A > Polyangia > HGW-17 > HGW-17 > SZUA-580. The sequence goes on from JAHJLU010000376.1 coordinate 3,616, forward strand.
CAATGGCAATACCCTGACAAAATTTCATGTGCGTTTGGAGGTCTTTTTGCTCGTATTCTTCGGTTTGGGCTCGGGCAGCTCTTGTTCTGTGAGGGCAATCAATTGGCTCAACCATTCTCTGTCCTCGAGTTGATCCTCAATGAGAAAAGATGGCCTGGCCCCCGGGTAGGGCGGGGCCTCCACAACATTCCCGATGAAGGCTCTGCCCGCGCTGGTGGGCTTCACGAACAGCTGGTCATCACAGACCAGCGCAACCACCTTTTTATTAAAGTATATTGCGTACTCGCCAAACATTTTTCTGCAGGTGATTGATTCGGGATTCCCCAGTTGATCCACAACGAATTGTACAAAGTTACTATCAGAGGCCATTTGCTTTTTCCTTTTTGAACACTCTTCCAATCTGAAGAACACTCCGGTTATGCTGCCACAGCCGCCGGAGCAAAGTAAAGACTTTCATGATTCCCCGGACCCATTATCCCATTTCCTGATTATTCTCCTTTTTGCTGTGGAAGACTTCAAAGAATCCGGGCGTCTATTGCACCTGCTGTACTGATGAGAACGGTGCGCTTCAGTCCTATGATGACCGGCTCAAGCGGATGGCCCAGCTCTTGCGCCATGAAGATCCCAGGCTTGGGGACAATGATTCCATAGCCAGGGCAAAAGTGTACATGTCCACAATGCCCGCCTGGAAAGACCACGTCTGAGCAGGGCAGAAACACCGGGGTGACTGCGCGTAATGGATTGCCATGGCTTTTGTCAATCGGAATGCAGTTGGGGGACAGGATCAACTAGTTCGCGGGAGGGACACAAAACCCCAAAGTGGAGGGAGCAGTCTCGGTGATGCAGTCCTGCCCGTCACAGTACGTTGGGAGCTCGTGATCGGGGGTGTAAAAGCGGGAAGTGGTGAGACAAACGTAGGGGCGCGGCACGGTCTCCGATGTCTCCATGCCCAGGCAGGCGGTGTTGCTGTCATACACCGAGGCGTCACAGGGGACCATACAGGCCAGCGCTGGTGCGGAAATATCCGGGTCGTTAAACGGATCCTGGAGGGTGCAATAGAGCCCCGCGCCACAAGGCTCCGGCTCACTCGAACCAGGTCTGACACAGCTCTCACCCTGGGTGAGCGGGGTAGCATCAAGGGGTGAACACATTCCCATTGTGTGGGAGTTACTCTCCACAAAACACGCCTCTCCATCGGGGCACTGGGCGCCGCCTTTTGTAGTGAGCCCGGTCAACACATCACACATGACCCCGCCGTTCACAAAAACTTCTGACATCCCTGGACCCTGAGGCATACAAAATCCATTGTCTGCGCCACGGAAATACTGCGGAACACTCTCATTCAAATCACCCATCTCAAGCCAGCTCCAGTTTGCGCAGTTCCAGTCCTGGGGACACGAGTCATTGCCTTGAAGGGAAGCTGTTGGATCACAATAACTGATACATACGCCTGTGCCATCACCTGTGGAGGAGGCGCAGCCACCATTGAGACACTGGGAGTCAGGATCGACCCCGCGAACTCCCGTCAGATCCCATGGGATAACATATATGCAGGTCTCTCCGTGCTCTCTGGTGCCGCTCTCGATGCATGTCCCGGATTGCTCCATGGCCGCTCCCGAGGGCTGACACCACCCGGAGCGCTCACCCAGATCGCAGGGACTGTTTGCGGGAGTGCTCCCGTTGCCTTCACCACACAGCACAAAATCACATATATCGCCAGAACTGCTATCAACAGTCAGACCCCAGCCACATGTGTCGTCGACGGGAAGAGGCTGACATCGCCCCGTCCCTGACTCTTCGGGGTCACGACACACTACAGAGTCCCATTGTCCTGAGGGTTGCAGGATTGGACAGCACTCGGTGGAGCCGCCACCCGTGTCGCAATCATTGCCAATACTCAGAACCTCACAATCGGGGACGCAGCTGCTGGTCTCGATGGTGCAATCCGCACTGCAGCTCAGCTCACCCCCGGTAAAATCCCCCCGGGTCTCGCAGGTTTCTTCCCCGAAGCTCTCTGTATCACACTCTTCGTCTCCACACCTGATACCGTCGCCACAGGAGCATGCCACGCAGTCAGTCGTATCAAACTGGCACGTGTCATTGCATAGTACTGTCCCCCCGGTGTTGGGCAGCAGATCGTTGCATGTGGCGCTGTCAAGTTGCGTTCCATCACACACCTCCCCCTCTTCGATGATGCCATTTCCGCAGACTGAGCCATTGTGCTCTGTGTCATCATCATCGCAAGCTGAAAACACGGGTGTGAGCGATAATACAAGGCCAAATATAAGAACAAAGCGCATTGTTAATCCTTTCGGTTTGAAGCGTGGTTTCTCCTCCAGGAGATAACCCTCCGGATAATGACAACCAGAAACAGGAATTGTTGTCTCAATACAAATGCTTCTTCTTCACCAGAGACTCTTAGCCCTCCCAAAATCTCGGCCAATAAAGCCCTATCTGGAGAACCTCGTTTTATATGACTTTTTAATATTGCATGGGAAATCGAGGGCTTAACTAATCGTCGCTGCTCTCGGCGAGGTCTGAGAGCTCCTTGATCCGGTTGTTGATCAGGGCATTGAGTGTTCCATCGGGCCATGTGCCGTCTTTTTTGCGTGCGCCCGCCCTGAAGCCCGTGAGAATCTCCATGCCTTCATCAATGTTCTTCACCGCATAGACGGCAAATTTTCCGCTGGACACGGCCTCGATCACCTCTTTGCTGAGCATGAGATTGCGCACGTTGGCGAAGGGGATGATGACCCCCTCCTTGCCCGTAAGGCCGTTCATCTTGCAGACCTCATAGAACCCTTCAATCTTCTCGTTTACGCCGCCGATGGCCTGGATGACCCCCTGCTGGTTCACACTCCCGGTGACCGCAATGGACTGGGAGATAGGCACCTTGGAGAGGCTGGAGAGGAGCGCGTAGATCTCGGTGGAAGAGGCGGAGTCGCCTTCGACCATGGAGTAGTTCTGCTCAAAGGTGATGGAGGCGTTGAAATTCATGGGGCGCTCTGTGGCGAACCGGCCACCGAGATACCCCACCAGGATCATGGAGCCCTTGTCGTGGATATTGCCGGAGAGATTCACTTCACGGTCAATATTGACGATGCCCTTGTCGCCGGCGTAGGTGATGGCGGTGATCCGTGCGGGAATCCCGAAGGCGTAATCTCCGAGGTCATAAACAGCCATACCGTTTATCTGACCCACCACACTGCCCTTGGTGTCAATGAGCAGGGTCTGAACTTTGATCTCCCGGCGGGCTATCTGCTCGATCCGTGCGTGGCGGTTCCTGCGCTCTTCAATCGCCCTCTCCACATCCACCACATCGATGAACCGGGGCTTCTTGGCCCGCTGCCGTGCCCAGAAATCTGCCTCGGCCACCAGGTCGAGGAAGGTGGAGGTGCGGTTGGTGACCAGATCCTGGTCCCCCATGATGCGGTTGGCATGCTCGATGATGGCCGCGACCGCCCGGGCGTGGAGGTCCAGGTGTCCCTCTTCACTGACGATCTGCCCCAGAAAACTGGACAGAGATTTAAGATTATTTATATTTCTGTCCATATAGGTGGAGAAGTCAGCTTTTACTTTAAACAGACGGGTGAAATCCTCGTCGTTGTTGTGGAGCAGATAGAACAGCTCATCGGACCCTACCACCACGACCTTCACATCGAGAGGAAGGGGCGCAGGCTTGACGGTCCCCGTGATGCGCGGGCGACCTTCATCACGGAGCTCCTCCACACGAATCTCTCGGTGCCTGAGGGCTTTTTTCAGCCCGAACCAGGAGGCGGGGTTGGAGAGGATATCGTTGGCCTGGAGTAACAGGTAGCCGCCATTGGCGCGATGGAGGGCGCCCGGTCGGATCTGGGCGTGGTTGGTGGAGAGCGCGCCGTGGTGCTCATCGTACTCAAGGTACCCCATGAGGTTTGAATAGGTGGGATTTGACTCCACGTAGACCGGTGCCGATTCACTCTTGGAGCGGTCCACCAACACATTTACCTTGAACTCCAGGGGAACCTCGTCGGGATCGGACATTGCAGCCTGGAGCAGCTCAAGCGCTTCGGGAGGCAGATCAATATCCGGTGCAGCGTTGCCTTCCTGGGCCACAAAGTCGCCGTAATTCTCCATGTAATGGGTCTTGATGCGGGTGAAGTAGGCGTCAAGGATCTCATCGCGGGTGCCCAACTCGGCTTTTACTTCCTTGAGCATGCGATCAATGAGTGGTGCGAGGCGTTTCTTCTCTTCCTTGTCGATGATCGCCTGAAAATCACGCTCGAGAGCATGCTGCTTGCGATCAAAGTCAAGGGTCAACTCCAAAAGCTCGAGGGAGGCCTTGTTGAGCTCCTTCTGAATCTTCAGCACTTCCGGAGACATCTCGGTGATATTATGGAGTTCCTCTTCTGTGAACAGCTCTCCCTTGACCAGCGTCGCGGGGATCAGATCGCCCTCCTCGGTTACCTTGATGTGAATCCCCTTGCGGGCCGCTTCATCCATGAGCTCCTGCAGCGACTCGTTGAGCGCTGCCCTGGCCTGGGTTGTCATCTCGGAGCGGAGCCGGTTCATGGCGGGAGTGGTGAGAATTTTCGGGGTCTCGAGCCGCAGCTCCCGGACCATATTCTCCATGTGGGTGGCAAAGAGCCGGCCCTTGCCTGCCTGAAGAAAGAGCCCCAGAGGCTCGTAGGGCTCGTCGAAGTTGTGGATATAGCAGATATCCTTGGCCACCGGTTCATTTTTCGCGCGCTTGCGGATAAGCTTGAGGATGGTGGACGTTTTACCGGAACCGGCCCTGCCCACAGCAAAAATGTTGAAGCCACGTTTTCTGATGGCCAGTCCGAAGTCGATAGCGTCAAGGGCCTCTTTCTGATCCAGAGTACCAGACCACTCGGGAAGCTCCTTGGTCGTCGTAAATCCCAGCTCTTCGACACCACACTTCTTGCGCAGCTTATCGACAGGAACTTGATATTTACTGAGGGTTTTCTCCGATACTGGTTTCAACTCCATAGTATGCTCCATTAATTCTTGATTGGGGGGGGAGGCAAAAGAGCCTTGCGATAGGGATGGGGACAGTACTCAGGGCGCAATGGATGTATCTTCGTCTTTCAACTTCCGATAATTGGCCTTGGGGTCCATTTTCATGTTTTTGTAGACGTCGCTCTCGAATTTTCCATCTTTATTGCGGACCCTGTCCATGTCGCCGTCGCAGTCCGTGTCCCAGGAGATGGAGATCAACTTGCCCTTGGTGTCAAAGTTCTCGAAATAGTTATACCCCTCGCAC
>JAHJLU010000377.1 GCA_018821745.1 Myxococcota bacterium
CCCAGATATATGAGAGGGTACCGGAAGGGGATACGGATTTTCTGTTCCCCTGTTGCCTTGATACTCTGATTGATATCAACAGCGCCGTAGGCTACCATGACGCCGTCAATGGAGTTTCCCTTGAGCACCACCCGGGAGTAATTGCCCAGCGCAATATTTCCCAGGGAGAGGGAGTCCTCCGAGTCATAGCGGGAGGCAAAGGAGACTGATTTGCCGTTTCCCTCCAGTGTGAGGTTGAGATACTGGATGGCGTTGGTCCTGAAGGGACTTAGTTCAGAACCGGACGCAGCAAAGTCGAGAGAAATGATGAACTCCCCGTCGGTCTGACACGCAGGAAGGGTAAACAGGAGGAACATCCCGAAGAGGATTGACAGTAAGGTTCTATTCCTGAATTTCATGGATGGTATCATATTGTTTCTTGTGGAAATAGCAAGGGTTTTCTATGGGTTTATAGAATATCAGGAGGTTTTTCAACACGAAGAATCAGTTGCAGCGATATTTGGTCCAGAGGAGGTCAGCTGTGGGGCTCTGCGGGCTCATGGGGTAATGACTGCGGAAGCGTTTCAGGAGACTGCAGGCGCCAGTGAAGTCATGGAGATATTCACCGCGTATGGATGCCAGGTCAAAGAGCAGGGAACGCTTCAGACTCGCGGAAGTCACCGTGGGCAGAATACGTTGAATAAAAGCGGCAGCATCGCGGTGCTTGCCCCGGGCTCTCAGGGAGGCCAGTGTTTTCCTGATGCCCGCCGGCGTGTGCCGTGGCTGCTTGTGCCGCTCCATGGTCACCTCGTCGGAGGGTTTCATGAGAGTGGCTGCGCCAGTTGGCCAGGTAAACCGGATAGATCCTTCCTGGAGAGCGACCTTCAGGTGAGTTGCAGTCAGGGAGACGGTGAAGATGGTCCCCAGTACCTCAATCCTGGCACCGGCGGCTTCAACGATGAAAGAGTGTCCCTTGGGGAGTGGCGACACAATAAAGCGCGCTGATCCCTCAAGAAGCAGGATTTTATCGTTCCCCACCCGTTTCAGGATGGCGGAGTTGGAGACTATTTCGGCCAGAACTCCTTTGATAAGATGAGCTTTTCCCTGTTTGCCAGGGAGAGTGACCGGGTCGGTGCCTGCCAGCAGGACCGGTCCCGAGGGGGAGATGCGGGGAGTTCCCATTGCGGGAACCTGATGCTGCTTCGCCATGGGAAGTGGCGTGACCAAGGACTTTTTCGGCTCACCCACAGGCTTCATGCTGCCGGCCACCCGGGGAGAATCGACTCCCTGCCCCGAGGGTGTGACCGTGCTGGAAGAAGAAGATGAAAAATACCATGCAACACCCAGTGCTATCACGAGCACCCCGAGGGCGAGGCCAAGGGCAGGGCGGAGCAACATGGGCATGGTGGTGCGTTTCTTGAGCGAGTCAAGGATGAGACGGTCCATCTCCGGAGTGGTACGGGTATTTTTATGGATCGCTTTTATTTTGGCCAGGGGGTGCTCAGTCATGATCGTTAAACCACCCTTTTCCAAGGATATCGGCTAGTTGCTCTCTTCCAGCCTTCAGCCTTCTGCTCACAGTTCCCTTGTTCACTCCAAGGATTGTGGCGATTGCCGGGATTTCGATATCTTCGAAATAATACATAATTATCACTGCCCGCTGCTTTGGGGCCAGCTGGCCGATGGCGTCGTCCATGAGGCGAAGGTTTTCTTTGTCCTCGGCCGCTCCATCGGGTTCGCGAAGCGCGGTTCCAACCGCCGTGTGTATCTCCTTGCCCGGTGCAAAAAAACGGGACATGAGATGGAAAATATTTTTCTTCCGCCGCACGTTGTTGATGCACAGATTCATGGTCGTGCGGTAAATGAAAGCTTTGTAGTTGTCTATGTCCGGCAGCAGCTCCCATCTCTCGGCCAGACGGAGGAAAACCTCCTGGAGACGATCCATGGCCCACTCGGAATCACCTCTTCCGAATCGCATACAGACACGGAACACCATGTCCTTGTGCTCTCGATACAGGCTTTCCAAATCTTGGGATTTGGAGTTGTGGGTCATGCTCTTCACTCCGTAATGACAATCTGAAAGGGTCTGAGTTGCTTTTTCCTACCACAAACGGTGATTTTTCCCATTGTTTTCTTTTTTACGATACAACACCGTTGTAAAAGGGGTGTAGCCGATGCCCTGAACAGGAAGCGGTTTCATCCAGGGCGCACCAAAGGAAAGATAATATGAATCAGAGACTTCGAAAGGCAAGTCCATATATACTGGCAATTCTCAGTGGCGTAATTTGGTTTTTGTCCTGCCCGCCATATCCTTTCTACCCTGCCGCCTGGGTGGCCATGATTCCTCTCCTGTGGGCGCTCAGAGATCGTCGGGGCAAGAGCGCCTTCTTGCTCGGGTGGCTCACTGGGATCGCCGCCATGATGGGAGGATTCCCCTGGATAACTGATCTCATTGTCAAATTCGGGAAAATGCCCACCCTCGTTGCCTTCCCTATTACGGTCCTCTACAACTCGTATCAGGCGCTGCTCTTCGGGTTGTTTGCCCTGATGTTCACCTGGTTCAGAGACAACACCAGGCTCCCCAAGTGGCTCGGTGGAGTCCTCGTGATCGTCGTTGTGGAGTATTTTTTCCCGCTGATTTTTCCCTGGTATTTTGCCATTACCCAGGCATTCGTGCCATGGGCCATACAAATCGCAGAGTTCACAGGGCCCATCGGCGTCAGCGCTCTTTTGCTCATGGGCAATGGACTGCTCTTTCAACTCCTTGAGTCCGGAGCAGCGAAAAGACGGCCCTCTGTGGCCCTTCTGATCCCCGCCCTCATCCTGGTCGCGGTGATCGGGTGGTCTGTCTACCGACGGGCGCAAGTTGCCCGTGAGAGTCGTGACCGCTTCTCCATCGGGATTGCAATGGTCCAGCCCAACATTGGGATCCCCATTGAGCGGCAGCGCTGGTTTGGTGTGAAGCAGATTCTCTCCCACCAGCGCATGAGTCAATTTGCGGAGGAGTTGAGAGACCGAAAAGAAATCCCGCGGCTGGATCTCATCGTCTGGTC
>JAHJLU010000005.1 GCA_018821745.1 Myxococcota bacterium
CCCCTTCCCCTTGCTCTTTCTCACCATCTCACGCAGGAGCGCCCGGTGATCAGAGCCCTGTGGCCGGGGGGACTCACCCATGTTGAGCACAATCGCTAAAATAGTGATCAGCAGAATCAGCGCCATCCCCATATCACTCCAGATCCGTGCTCCCCATCGGCCGAAGAGTCCTACGGTTCCCACGGCAACAGCACACCACAGAGCGAAAAGGGAAATAAGCCCCGTCCCCCCCTGGGGAATCTGGTCGGGAACCATCCAGGCGGTGTAGAGAAATGCTGCGACCCCGATCCCGAAGAAGGTCATGAAGTCCCGGCGATAAATGGAGAGAAACCCGTAATAGACACCGGCCCCGGCCAGAGGAACCAGGAAAAAGGGGAAGGAATCGGAGAGGTACTCCACCATGATCTTCAGGTTGGAGAAAAAGAGCGGGAAGGAGAACACACCGGACTCGGGAGCACCCTGGGACCTGGTGCCGAGATAGGAGAAGAGACCACCCGGGCCCCTGATGGTGGACACATGGTCAAAACCTCCCAGGGAGAGCGGTAAAAAGAGTACAACACCAAACCCCAGGAGGAAAAAGAGGGGAATGGCCGCAAAGAGCCGCGGAGCAACCCGGAGGGTGGTGAGCCACAGGATAATCATGGGAGGCAATAAGAACCGCAGGGAGGGGTGAAGCCCACCACACCCTAGCCCGGTGAGAAACACCAGCAGCAGGGGCATCCTCAGGTCAGCCAGGGGACTCCGCAGGTCCACCACATGAAACATGACGAGAATAAAGAGCAGGGTCAGTGGAATATCCGAGACCATGAGGGTGTTGCGGAAAAAAATCCCCGACAGGGCGATAGCCACGAGAACCATGATCACCACTACCCGGGAGGAGACCCTCCGCTCCAGAAATACACCGAAGAAGAAGAGCACCATGGCACAGGTAGTGATGGCGTAGAGGGTGAGCCGGAAAATTACCGACCCAAGGGGCAGAAGCAGAAAAGGCTGGGCAAGGATGGTATGCAGGGGAGATCCCGGTGAGGGAGCGACGCTGTGGTTGACCGCAGCGAACCCCAGCTCTCCGGAGATCAGTGTCTCCGCGTTCCCCACAAACAGGGCCCCCACAAAAAACAACAGGGCGACAGCAAAGGAGTAGCGGTAGGTGAGCACCCACCGGGGGAGGAAGGTACCCATGGGGTTTCTAGTCTTCAGAGTACTGGACCACAAAGTCTACCTTGGTGCCGGGGGCAACCTTCTCACCCTTTTTGGGTTTGTGGGAGTAAATGGTCCCGTTGGAGGAATCGGAGCTGTCGGTGTAGTGAACCTTGCCCAGCTCCAGGTTGAGCTTCTTGAGCTCCTCGGTCATTTGTTTTTTGCTTTTGAAGCGAAGCTTGGTGAGGTTGGGCACCTCGACCATGGAGTTCCCCTTGGCCACGATGAGATTCACCACGGAGTCCTTGATGACCTGCTTGCCGGGAGGGGGATTCTGGCTGAGGATCTGTCCAGGCTTGGAGGCGGCGTCCTCACGATGGGTGACAGCCACGGTCAGCCCCATGCCCGCCAGGATAGTCTGGCCGTCGGTGAGGGTCTTGCCCACCACCAGCGGGACCGCGATTTTGGGAATCCCAGAGCTGGTCTCCACTTTGACCGTAGAACCGGGGCGGAGCAGGGATCCCGGAAGTGGAACCTGGGCATGGATGAGACCCTCTTTGACGGTCTTGTGGGGGGAGGTTTTATATACTGTAATAAGCAGTCCGTTGTTTTTTAATATGATTCTTGCATCATCCGGACGAAGACCCACTACCTTTGGGACTTCTACGGGTTTCTCCACCTTCGGGGCGTTGCTCTTGTTGAGGTGGGGAACCAGCCAGAACTGCAGCCCCAGGAACATGAGGGAGGAGGTGATAAGTGAGGTAGCAATGGAGATGGCGACGGTACTTGATGCTCTGCTCATGGGAATATCCTAAAGGTTGACATCATCGCACTCACGGGTGCTCTTGATGATCATAATTGCTTTCTGACACGCTTTAATGGTCTGCTCCAGCTCCTCCTGCGATTTGGCGGAGTCACGTTTCCACTGGGGATAGGTCTCACCGGCCTGCTGGCAGGCCTTCTTCATGAGAAAACTCTCCTGGTGCTTTTTGGAACAGGCGCACACATACTTCACATATTTATCGCAGACGGGTATATTTTTCAGGGAGACCTCCGCCTTGGGTTCCGCTCCTTTCGCGGCATTCTTCATTGCGGGCGCGGGCTTGACATCGACCACCTTCTTCACGGGCGGTTCGGGAGCGGGCTCCTCCTTCTTCTGGCTCTTGGAGCAGCTGGCGGCGAGGAGCATGGAAAAAATAAAGACAAGTAGAAGTTTCATGACCTTCCCTAACGGTGAAACAAGAGCTTTGGTTTAAACCCTTATATCGAAAACTGCGCACCGGACACACGGTACTCAGGTCTGCTATATTTCTAATGTAAGGGAGATCCAAAGGGAAGCTGAATTTTTTTCCCATTTTTTGTCCGCCGTGCTAAAAAACGACCAATGGCCGGGTCTTGCAACAGGGTAAGACCCTCCTGTGGTTGAGCGCACGGGGTGAAAAACCTTGAGTATGCTGGCCGCTATTCACAAGGAGCACATCATGGCAAAAATCGACATCACACGAACGCACTCCCTTGGCGTTGATGAAGTAAAAACAAAAATCAACAATCTTGCCAGTGAGATTGAGCAGAAATACTCCCTCAAATCATCCTGGGTTGACGACACCTCCCTGAGCATCACCGGTACGGGCATTAAAAAAGGCTCCATCAGTTTCACGGGCAAAGAAGTGAAGGTCGACATCGACCTCAGTTTCGCAGTCTCCATGCTAAAGGGCAAAATCGAACAAAAAATCAATGATGTTCTTGACAAAGAACTAAAATGAGAGTCCTCGGTCTGGATGTAGGGGTCAAGCGCATCGGTGTAGCGCTGTCCGATGAGACCGGAATGGTCGCCTCTCCCCTCACGGTCTACGAGCGAAAGGGGATGCAAGCCGACGCGCAGCAGATTGTGCAGATGGCCTCACAGAACGAGTGCGTCGCCATTGTCTTCGGGCTGCCCCTTGAACTAAATGGCAAAGAGGGCCTTCGGGCCAGGCGCGTGCTGCTTCTGCGTGATGCCGTAGCCGCTCTCTTTGGCGGCGAGCTGCCCCTGGTGGACGAACGCTTCACCACCAAAGAAGCTGAGCGTGCCCTCATCGGCGCCGACGTGCGACGGGACAAGCGCAAGCAGGTGGTCGACAAGGTCGCCGCCGCCCTCATCCTCCAGAGCTACCTGGAGTCACAATCATGAAGACTCCCACCAAAAAGCGCATCGCCCTCATCCTCACGGGGGTCACCGTATTTCTTTTCTCTTATGTGGGCTACAAGGTCTATGAGGTCTTCGCCCGGTATCCCCACGAGAGCCTCACCGCCGACGCCAGCCCCGTAGAGCTGGTGGTCCCCCGGGGCACATCCTTCACGGGCATCGTCAACCTGCTCAAGAAAAAAGGGCTCATCAACAAACCCCTCTATTTCCGCATGTACACCCTCTTCTCGAGGGGTGACGTGAGTGTGCAGTCGGGACACTATAACCTGAAAAAAAGCGACACACCGGCCCAGATCCTCAAGACCCTGCTCAAGGGGCCCGTGGTGCACATGTTCCGGGTGACCATCCCCGAGGGCAAGCACATCCTCCAGGTGGCCGATATTTTAGCCCAGGCGGGGGTCGGCAAAAAAGACGACATCATCAAGGGCATGTACGACAAGACCCTGCTTCGGGAGTTCTCCATCCCCTTCGATAACCTGGAGGGGTATCTCTTCCCCGAGACCTACCGTTTCCGCAAGGGGACTTCCATTCGGCAGGTGCTGCGCACCATGGTGAAGCAGTATAAAAAAATATGGAACCACCTCAAGAAGACAAACCAGAAGCAGTTCCGGGGGCTCACCTCACGGCTGGGCTTTGACAGCGACAAGATCCTCATCATGGCCTCCCTGGTCGAAAAGGAGACCGGGGTCAAGCGGGAGCGTCCTCTCATCGCCGGCGTCTTCCTCAATCGCCTGGAATTTAAGGATTTCAAACCCAAGCTCCTCCAGACGGATCCAACCATCATCTACGGCTGCACAGTCCCCCTGGTCAAGAGCACGGCCTGCAATAGCTTCCAGGGGCGTATCCGGCGCATCCACCTGCGGGACAAAGAGAACCCTTACAACACTTATACTGTCACGGGTCTCACCCCGGGCCCTATTTGCAGCCCCGGCGCCGCCGCCCTCAAGGCGGTCCTGAACCCCACAAAATCAAAATATCTGTACTTCGTAGCCAAATCCCCCGGCGGAGAGCACTACTTCTCCAAGTCCGTCAAGGAGCACGAGGCCGCGGTCAGACGTTACATCCTGAAACAATAAAGGAGCCTTCAATGAGTGAGTCCGAAAAATCCAACAAGTTCCCCTTCCCCATCGAGATCGACGAACAGACCGCCTCGGGAAGCTACGCCAACATTTTCATGGCCAACCACACGGAGAACGAGTTTTTCATGGACTTCGCCTTCCTCGGACCCGGCGCCAAAAAAGTGAAGGTCCACTCGCGGGTTATTATCACTCCCAAGCAGATGGAGCGCTTCGCCATGATGGTCAACGAGAGCGTCCGAAAATACGAAGAATCCTACGGCCCCATCACTCCCAAAAAACCTATCATCAACTGAAACATCTCCAAAGGCCAATGGGGCTGCTCCCCAGCTATCATGGGGGACTCACAGTCCACCCGGGGAAGGCTCACAGCGGGGCTGGGCAAAGAGAGCAATTTTGGTTACAGTGGTGCCATGGAACGCATCGAGATACACCGTGGTGACATCACAAAATTCCCCGTCGACGCCATCGTCAACGCCGCCGCCAACTCCCTGCTGGGTGGAGGGGGAGTGGACGGCGCGATCCATCGGGCCGCGGGGCCGAAGCTGCTGGCGGAGTGCCGCCTGCTGGGCGGCTGCAGAACCGGTGAGGCCAAAATAACCGGCGGGCACAATCTTCTGGCACAGCACGTGATCCACACCGTGGGTCCCGTGTGGCGGGGGGGCACCCATGGGGAACCTGAGCTGCTCGCCTCGTGCTACCGGGAGTCTTTGCGGATCGCAAAAGAACACAGGCTGCGCTCCATCGCCTTCCCCGCCATCAGTTGCGGGGTCTTTGGCTATCCCCTTTCTGAGGCCTCGGCCATCGCCATGGGGGAGATACGCGCCTTTTTGGCCCATGGGAGCACGCTTGAGCGGGTCCTCCTGGTGTGCTTCACCGCCGAGACCTACGAAGCAGCCACCGCATCATTCGGCAATGCGAAAAAAACCCCGGTTTTTCTTTAATTGCAGATCGCTAACCGTTGAGGCTCTTGTCTGCCTTCACCAGAATATCCGCACCCAATTTAAGCGCCTCAAGGGTGTTGTGAAGCTGCTGGGTATCGGACACAAAACCCTTGTATATTATGCTCAAATATTCCTGATTGATCAGCACCGAGCCTCCCAACGCCAACAGACTGAGCAGCGCACTGCGCACCTCGTCATTGAGGAGGGCGCGTATCTCGTGGGGCTCCTGCCCCTTGATCACAAAACGCCGGTCGAACTCGGGGTCGTCCACCTTGATATCCTCAAGACCCATAATATTTCCCAGTTTCTGCAGGACGCCCTCTTTTGAAAGCCTGAAGGAGGTCCGCAGGGGGGCGGGGAAGAACAGCTCCAGATGGGTGAAGTAGCTCTTGGATCTGACGCTGGCCTCTTTTTTGCACTGTATCGTGATATTGCACCCCTTGAATTTACCTTCGATGGTGTGGAATCCAATGATGCCCCCATCGGTGAAGGCCATTTTCATCCTCTGGGCGTAGTCGATCCATTTTTTCTTCTTTGCCATGTTGAATCTCAAGACAAGGAGGAAAACGAGTGCAATGATTACAATAATGAAGATATTGAAGAGTAGTTGTTTATCCATGGGAGCCTTGTGTGGTGACCTTTTGGGCACTATCACCCAATCAAATACTTTTTTCAAGTAAATGGGTGCTACGGCACCCGGAGGTCAGAGAGCGGCATCCTGGGGAGTTTTATGGAAGGCACCCGTGGAGACTTGCAGAATGTGGTCACGCAAATCTTTGGGCCACGTTGCCAGCAGCGCTGAAAAAGATTGAAAATTCTGCCTGTAGAGCGAGCGGATGGCCTCCTCGAAGCCGGGCAAATCTCCCCCCAGAGTGTTCATGAAGCGATAGGTAATCTCCTGGGCCCGCTTAACCCGATCCGCGGATTCACTCTGACGTCGCGCCTCCTCCACCAGCCGCCGAAGTGACGCGCTGGCGCCTCCCGACTGACCGCTCAACCATTCCCAATGCCTTGGCAGCAAGGTGACCTCCCTCGCCACAACTCCGAGCCGAGGCCTGCCAGGCCCCGGGCTCTCGGAAGGCCTGGCGTCTTCAACCACCGGCTGATCCGGTTCAAGACGTGCGAGAACCTCCTTGAGTGTCCCCGAGTAATCTACATCAACCACCTCGCTGGTAGCAGCGCGGAAGATGAGCAGGACTCCACTGGCCCCCGCATCATGAAGCCGCTTGACGACCTCCGCCACCAGGGAGAGCGCCCCCGAGGCGACCCGATTGCTGTCCTGAAATGCTATAAATTCATGGGTACTTTCTGATTTCATGGATGCATACTCCTGTTCTGGGTTGAATTATACCCGGGTAAAATACAATGTCAATATTATCCGGGTAAAATTAGTATTTTGGTATATTCGGGGGTTTTCCCATGGGTATATATATTATATGATTAGGATGGAGTCATCAGCCATTGGGAGCAGCGTGAAGCCAAATTCACAGGGTTCCACCGGGATATAAAGGAAAGTATAATCATGGTAAAATTATTGTTTTCATTCGAGGGACGGATCAACCGCGAGCCCTATTGGTATCTGGTTCTGGCTATGCTCGTTGGCTACATAACCGCCTTTTCCATTGATGGCAATGGTTTAGGCGAGGAGATGGGACCCATTTCCATGCTGGTCATTCTGGCATTCATCTGGCCCTCGCTGGCTATTCAGGTGAAGAGATGGCACGACATTGACAAATCAGGCTGGTGGGTTCTCATAAACTTCATCCCCATCGTTGGTTCAATCTGGTCCCTGGTGGAAAACGGCTTCACTCCAGGCACCGACGGTCCCAATCGATACGGAGACAACCCCATGGATGAGGAACCCAGGGATAAGCAAACTCCCTGATTATCCATAGCATCAATCTTTACACCCCTCGCGGACAAGACCCCCCAGATAGCCAACCAGCGCGTGAGAACAATTCATGGCAATACTCCTTATGAATTCAAGTACAGTTTCCATCAAACATAACAAATGGAAATTCCGATCACTGGTCAATGGGGCCGAGGCCTGTGAACACAAGACCAGGTCGGGGATTTTTTTGGTCCTCTCGAGGGATTAATTGTGATACGGTTTTGTGTGAAAACATAAAGGAGATGCCCATGAGTGAGTTGATAAAGCCCGGGTCCGCAAGCGTTCAATCCAACATTTTCAAGCTGCTGGAGTCTTACGG
>JAHJLU010000378.1 GCA_018821745.1 Myxococcota bacterium
ACAATCATTGCATTGATTTTTGATACTTGCTGAACCCGACTTTCAGCTGACTCGAAATGTATTTCATCACCGGGATTGTCTGGTGGATTCACAGCCAGCCCCTGTCTACGGCATACCGGTTCGAAGCGACTACAGCGTACCGATCCAAGACAATAAAAAGAACTGAACAGCCAGGCGTTTACGTAAGCACCTCCCTCCAAATGACACCGCATCACAACCGGGGAATAAACAGGGTCATTTCATGAACGTGGGGAGCATCACGCTGCGAAGGGTGTTCTTTTCGATGTTGCCGAAGCTCGTGGTGGGAAAGGATTCGAACTTGATGATAATTTTTGGGCACAACACCCAACCGCAAATCAGGAGGCATCCCTCCCCATAACGCAGCAATGGGAGAAGCGCACCCACGCTCTCAGTTCAACACAAATAAGTGGAAATTGACTGATAAAAACAATAAAAATAAGGAGAAGAAAACACAATGGAGGCTATTGAACACACTAAATACCATGTCAGGAAAAGACAGCATACTCGGCAAAAATCAGAAAATGCGGTTTGATATGCCTGCCACCAGAAGATATGGCGAAGAATTCGCTTACTCAAGTTTTTGCGCACAAGGGGATGCGCAGGGAGGTACTGCGATGAAGATAATCAGTGGATTGATTCTTTTGGTGGGGCTGTTCGGTGTGGGCTGCACGGATCCTTCTCCACCACCGCGAACCCCAGCACAGGCAGCAACAACTAACCCTGTCCTTTCCGCTCCCCCGAAGGCCAGTGTGGCGCCGGGACGACGGCTCACCACGCCTGCTCAACCTCTCACGCGGGTGGAGATTCATGCCGAGGAGAAGGTCCCCCGGGCGCGCCTGCTCCGCAAGGGACAGGTTCTGCTGCTCGGTGAGGGGAACGATCGATTGGGGGGTGTGCACCAGCTCTATCGCTACCAGGGCGAGGGGACGATCCGCTGGTGGCGATTCGGGCCCCGGCTGGAGGTCAACGGGGTCGTGGTGAGTCTGGACCTGCGTGAGTTGACAATCACACAGGCAAAGCGACTCATAAAGGAGCACCGGACCACAGTAACCAGCGTGATGCTTGAGTATGTCCCTCAGGACTGGAAGGCCATGGTGAGCTTGGTCGGACAGCTCTCAACAAAGGAGCTGGTGATCTGGTTGCAGTCCCGTCGCCAGGGCATAGACAGTGCCCTCGTGGGGCTCGCGCCCCTGAAGAATCAATTGCGCGGCTTGTTGGTGCACCAGATCGACCTCAGGGTCACCGACTGGCTGGGTAAACTGAGCTCCTTTCCCAAACTGGACACCGTGGGGCTCTATAATGTGAAAATGCAGGAAAAAGACCTGCGGGTGCTCCAGGGCATGAAGCAGCTTCGACAGTTGAGTCTTCTCTGGCAGCGGTTCAATCGTCCCTGGGAGATGGAGCGCAGCATCCCCATGAACAAGGTGGCTCCGAGTGCGGCCACCAGCATGTTCAAAGAGCTCGCCGTGCTGCGATCTCTTGAGCGATTGACGCTCTGGATACCCGTCGGCATAGGCTCGCCTCTTGCGCTGCTCGATGCGCTGCCCCGGCTCGAAGACCTCGACCTCACGCAGAACAACCTCTTGCCAGAAGCATCAAAAGCCCTCTCCAGTCTGCGCAGGCTTCAGCGCCTCGTCGTCGCCCAGGGGTGGGGGCGTGGGACGGCACGGATTGGGGTGAAGGATCTACCCTTGCTCAGGAGCCTTCACCTGGGCAACATCGACAAGGAACATAGGCCGCTCCTCAAAGCACTAAAGCATCTTAACCAGGTCGAGATCCTGAGCATCGCCTCCGACAAGATAAGTGACAGAGATCTCCAGTTTCTCCGGGGCCTCAAAAACCTTCGGGCACTTGATCTCATGGCTTCCAACCAACTGAAGGGACCGGGGTATGCGAACCTGACGGGGCTGTCGCAGCTGCGGGCGCTGTATCTGTCCGAGGTCGTAGGGGAGCAGCCGGTCCTTGTGCATCTGGCAAAGATTCCCCAGCTCGAGATCCTGAGCATGCGCGCAGGATATTTCATAAAGGGGGACATGAAGTGGCTGGGCAGGATGAAGTTGCTCAGGGCCCTGGGACTTCCCACCAACGGCAACAAACTGGAGCCTCCGGCAGGCCTGGCGAATCTGAATCGCCTGGAGTGGTTGGATCTTGGCGGAGTGAGCATTTCCGGCAAGTTTGATATGCGATGGCTCCGCGGAATGTCGCGCCTGCGAGTGCTCGACCTGCATTGCGATGAGATCGATCGAACCCACCTGAGCGCCCTGGGCTCACTGTCTGCACTCGAGTACCTTGAGCTGTTGGGCGACGAGTTCGATGCTCGCGCCGGGCGGGCCCTTAAAACGCTGTCGTCCCTGCGCGTAGTAAAGCTCAATGGTACCCACGCCGGTGATGAGGCGTTGGCAGGTTTGCAATTCGCGCTCGGGCTGCAGCGTCTCAGCACGCCCTCGAACATCACAGACAAAGGATTGAAGAATCTGGTGGGCCTGCCAAAGCTGCACTGGCTCTATATCAACAGCGCGAAGCAGCTCACCCGAGCCAGCGGTGACGTCCTTGGGAAGATGAAAGCGCTTCGGTACCTGACCTTCCATCAGGATCACCTGGGAGACTCGGTGCTTCAGGGCATCATCCGCAACCGCGCACTGCGCTCTCTCAACCTGGGTGGTCTGGAGGTCACCGCGAAGGGAGTCCATATGCTCGGGGTCCTGAATAACCTTGGAAACCTCTCCTTCCAGGGAAATCGGGTGAAGCGGGAAGGGATCGGGCCGCTGAGCCAGTTGTCAAATCTCCGAGCCTTGGAAGTCGGCTACCGTACCCTCACCGCGGGCGAGCTCCATTCACTGTCTGGATTGAAGCGTCTGAGCTATCTGAGCTCGCGCGTTGACAATGGTGCGGCCGGGGTAAAGGCCCTCTCCCGGTTCAAGAAGAGCCTCCCTCACTGCCATCTGGTACTCGAACTTTAGACGCGACGCAGTCCCTACTTTTCTGCAGGTTGGCACTTCGCGATGCGGTTGATCTCGACACACACCATCCCCTCTGTGGGATCACATATCTCCAGGATAAGGCTCTGCTCCCCGTTTGTATTGCAGGTGTAGATGTTCCCGTCCTCCCCGCAGAGGCTCCCCCCAGGGTAACAAAAGGCGCAGATGGGATCTTCCGGGGGCCCAAAGGTGAAGCACTTGGGGTCCCGGCAGTTGATTGCGGGAGAGAATTGGGAAGACCCGCTGTAGGAGAGCTCTTCGCGTGTGCACTCCCTGAACCCGGGCGGCATGGGGTCGCTGCTGCAGTGATAGGAGGACGAGACAAAGAGGTTACCGTTTGTCAGGGTCCGGCACATGTTGGTGGTCACCATGTTGTTGAAGCAGTTGGTGACCTCGCCACGCTCAAAGCAGAGCTGGATGGAGTCGTAGCAGGCGAACGTGTCCCCCTCGGGAACCAATAGGTACCCGCCGTATAAATTACAATGATCGCTCTCCACACACTCTCCCCCGGGCGGGGGGCAGGCAACTTCGGAGTCATAAAAACACCCGAAAGAAAAAAGGAGACCAAGGGGAAGAAGGTATCGCATGGTGTTCATCCTCAATCGTGGGTAGGCTGGTTGTCACTAAAGTTGAGCATACTAACGTCAATCTGTCCATAGGTCATAGGCAGGAAACTCGAAGCGCTGGTTCCGGCTCTTACCGAGTATGGACCGTTTCTTTTTTTTAACACTAAACCCCATGAAGGGGCCGCTGGTGCTGTGGGACTACCAGCTTTTGAGTCGCGTGGCGGTGGTCAGGATTTTGCATGACTCGGCTGTGGCTTGTCGCTGGGGGGAGTCTGCGGGGATCCTCGCTCCCAGATCTTTGCTGTCTCGGACGAACCCCGGGGAGCGCGACTCAAGCACACTCTGGAAGAGTCACTCCCCACGCGATGCGGCGGCGATGTGGCAGGCCGCCTCCTGGTAGGCGGGTCGCTCGAGGCGGGTGATCCAGAGCCTGTGACGTGCATAGCGGAGCATGGGGTAGTCGTTGGGGGAGTCGCCCCCCGCCAGGTAGGGTCGCTTCATCCCCTTTGCCCTGATAATATTGGCGACCTTGCCGCTGTAGGCGGGGAGGGGATATTCTATCTGGGCGGTGAGGGTGAAGTGGGCGAGCTCCGCGGGATTCAGGTCTGCGTAGGCCTTGTTGGACTCCACCAGGAACCGGTCGCTGTTGAGGGTGCCCGTGCGCGTGTCACGCAGCAGGACGCTGACCCCCGTCACATGCCCGGGAGGGATGGTGGCGCCGGGCCCATGGAGCTTGACCATGGCAGGATTGAGAAAGTTCTTCACCATGTATCGGACGGTCCATACATTGGAAGCCGAGACAATGAGGACGTCGAACCCGTTCACCCGCAAGAGGCCCATGAGGTCAATGATCTCCGGCTGGAAGAAGGGTCTGGGGAAGCCGCTCACGGTCTGGACCGCCTGTGCGCCCCACCGCTCCGCGTCGGCGCTGCCATGATTAAAAGCCTTTTCGGTGTATTCGAGGATCCGCGCGGGGGTGAAGCCGCGCATCATCTTCACCGCCCAGGCGTAGGCGATGCTGTTGGAGGAGTGTCCGCCACCCCGGTGTTTGACCATGTGGAGGATCTTTTCATAGAGACCATGGAGGGTCCGCTCTTTTTGTGGGTCCACCAGCGCCCCATCAAGACTGAAGGGTGGCGAGAGATCGCGGCTCAGCGTTGCGGGAGAGACACCGCCTTCCAGGCTGATTTGTCCCAGGGTTGCCTCCCCGATATCCCGACTGACAGTGGTGTTGTCAAAGTCAAAGACGGCAAACTCACCCTTGTGAGCGCCTCCCTGTATGAGGATCTCCAGGGATTTTTTCACGGCCAGGTTCCAGTGGTTTGCTTGAAGCTCGGGGGTGTCTCGGGTCATGACCGGCTTATTTTTGCTCCCCTCACAGGAAATGAAAAGGAAAATCAGCGAAATGCCCAGGGAATGAGCAGCGCGCATGGAGCACCTCCCCTTTGGGTTGGGTGTAATGATCCTCGGGGGCGAAGCCACGGAGCGGCGACTGCTAGTCGACGTCGTAGAGGTCGCTGACGCCTTTTTTGTAGCGCTCGGGGTCGTTGATGTCATCGGCGGAGAGGGCCACCGGCGCGATGGGAATCCAGCCCATGCCCAGACAGATGGGGCAGGTCACGACGCCGGTGCCGTGGCAAACTTCACAGGATTCATTGGGGTTGCCGTCGGCGGTGTTGTCGGCGCAGTTGCACTCGAGGTAGGTGTCCTCGTGGAGCTCGGGGCTGGTGGCGGACATGGAGCATTCCACTTCCAGCGCTTCGATGACGTAGGTGTCGTCTTTTTCGCCCACGGTGAGCAGGAGGTTCTCGCCACCCACTTCCACGGTGCCGTAAAGTTTTCCGTCTTCCTCTTCGGTGAACTCATCCATGTAGGGGGAGAAGTAGTTGGGGAAGATCATGTGAGGATAATCAAAGGCCTCGGTGTTGAAGAATTCGCGGTAGTACTCCTGGTACTGCTTGTAGTTGGCGTAGTAGAGCTTGTCCAGTTCGTAGAGATAGGAGGCGATGAACTTGGCCAGCTTCTTGTTGGGTTTTTCCCAGTTTTCCACGTCTTCCATGAGCTCTTTCTCTCCGGAGAGGGGCTCGTCCTCGGGCTGGGCGCCATGCTCGTGGCTGGCCTCGGCGTCACGCAGGGAGATGATCCCTTCGCCGCCGCAGGTGGGACAGGTGCCCATGCCTTCGCACATGGGACACTCGGTGTCGTCATCGATGTCGCCGTTGCCACCGCACATGGGGCATTTGCCCTTGGTGTCCTCGTCGTCCTGGCATTCACACAGGAGCAGGAAGTCTTCAATCTTGCCCGCGCCCTCATCGGTGGCACCCACTTCGTAGCGGCTGCCGTCGGAGATGAGGACGTTGTAAACCTGGGCTGACTCGTCGTGGGTCACTTCGTCCACGGAGCTTTCATCCTCAGCGGCCTCGACCTCGTGCATGTCCTTGATGGCTTCAACGATTTCCGGTGTTGTGTAGCGTGCCATGATGTCGAGTTGCCGTTTCATGAACTGCTTTTTCTCGGCGGCGGTTTTTTTGATGAAGTCGGTGATGATTTTTTCGACAGTCTTGTTATCCATGATGTCCTCTTGGTGCCTTGTGCACCTTAAAATGGAGCGTCAACGGGACCTGGCACGTATTCGGGCTCCTGATTGTCATAAATGCCGCCCGCGTTTTCAAATCGCGTGAATTGGTGGATGAAGCGCAGATTCACAGAACCCGTGGGACCGTTACGGTGTTTTGCGACAATGGCCTCAGCCAACCCTTTCAGTTCTTCCTTTTCCCGGAAATAATACTCGGGACGGTGTAAAAACAAAATAATATCCGCATCCTGTTCAATAGAACCCGATTCCCTCAGGTGGGAGAGAAGGGGTTTTTTGTCTTCGGTCTCTTCAACCTTTCGGTTGAGTTGGCTGAGGACGATGACGGGGACGTTCACCTCCCTGGCGAGGGCCTTGAGCCCCCGGGAGATGTTGGAGACCTCCTGCTCGCGGGAGCCCCCGGACTTGGAGGTTTTGCCGTGCATGAGCTGGAGGTAGTCGATGACGATGAGCCCCGGGGACTCATCGCCCTGGGGAAAGAAGACCTTGTTGGAGCGCCACTGCCGGGCTCTGGCTCGCACCACGGAGATGGAGATGCCAGGGGTGTCGTCCATGGCCAGGGGGCACTTGGAGAGTTTGTCGGCACCGAGCATCATGCGCCGGACCAGATCGTGGTCGATGCGGCTCTGGGTGATGACGTTCTTCATTTTGTGGAGATCGATGTTGCCAGCCGACGCCAGGAGTCGCCTCGTGAGCTGCTCCTTGTTCATCTCCAGGGAGAAGACCAGCGTGGGGATCCCGTCGGCGGCGACGTTCTCCGCGATGTTCAGGGCGAAGGAGGTCTTCCCCATGGAGGGCCGGGCCGCCAGAATAATGAGATCGCCCCCCTTGAGGCCCCCCAGCAGCTTGTCGAGATCGGTATAACCCGTGCCGAACCCCGAGAGCAGGCTGGGATTATCCTGGAACTTGTCCATGCGCTTGAAGAAGATCTCCAGCTCCTCGCCGATAGTGGTGAGGGATGAGGTACGATCCTCCTGCAGGGCCTGATACATGATGTTCCCTGCGTAGTCGAAGTAATCGAACTCATCTTCCATGACCCCGTATCCGGTTGAGGAGACCTCCATGGATGCCTTGATGACCCGCCGATAGCGTGACTTCTCACGCACGATGTCGGCGTAGTGTTCGGCGTTTGCCGTGGTGGGGACCTGAGAGGCAAGCTGCACCAGATAATCGGAGCCGCCGATCTGCCCCAGGAGGTTTTTGGCGTCGAGCTCAGCTTCGAGGGTGGTGAGATCTATGGGGCGTCGGCCCTCATCGAGGGAGACCATGGCACGGTAAATGTCGGAGTGGGAGGGAACGTAGAAATCCTCGGGCACCAGGATGGGAGCCACGGTCTTTATGACGTCGTTGTTCAGCAGGATAGCCCCGAGAACAGCGGTTTCTGCGGCTTTTGAATTAGGAGGAATTCGAGATTCGACGAGGGATGGGCTCATGGGTCTTTCCTGGAATGAGAATCAACCCATTTAACAGAACATGCTATTCGCTTACAACCCAAATTTTCAGTTCAGCTTTCACGCCATTGCCCAGATCGCAAAAGCCCTTGTGAACGCCGAGAGTTTTGATGTTGTCTTCGAAGTGGATGTTTTTCTTCTCCACGGAGTAGCCATTGTTCTCGATGATTTCGGCGACCTCTTTTTGGGTGACGGAGCCGAAAAGTTTCTCGTTCTCGCCTACTTTTTTGGCGATGGTGAAGGTGAGCTCCTCAAGTTTTACCTTGAGATCTTCCGCTGTCTTCACATATTTGGCCCGACGGATGGAGATGACCTTGCGATCATGATCCAGGCGGGATTTGTTTTTCTTCGTTGCTTTGATGGCCAGCCCTTTGGGGAGCAGGTAGTTGCGGCCGTATCCGGCTTTAACCTTGACTGCATCGCCGGATTTACCAAGATGCTGGACATCGTCTCTCAGGATTATTTCCATGAATGCCATGGTGGGGCTCCTTTCTCTCAGTGAATAACCGTAAAGGGCATGAGGGCAACCATTCTGGCCCGTTTAATGGCGAGAGTGAGTTGACGCTGGTGTTTGGCACAGTTCCCGCTGATGCGGCAGGGAACAATTTTACCCCTGTCTGTGGTAAATCCCTTAAGGATACTGGGGTTTTTGTAATCTATAGGAACATTTTTATCGGCACAGAAGATACAGACTTTTTTGCGGCCGTAACGACGTTTTCTATCTCTTAACATGGGTTACTCCTTGTCATCTTCGACGTCGAAATCATCTTCCTCGTCGTCGTTAAAGTCATCGTAGTTGGAATGGCGACCACCGGTGTAGTTGTTGTTGCTTTCACTCTCGGTGTACACGGGGGTGTGGATCTCGGAGATGGCTTCAAGCATGGATTCATCAACCTGGTCGGGACGTGCGGCGGGATCCACGTTCTCGTCCACGAGGATGGTCTGGTAACGGACGACCTTCTCGATCATTCGGAGGAGACGCTCGACTTCGGGGATCATTTCGTAGTAGCCCAGGAGCCGGTAATAAAGGTAGATGCCTTTTTTGGCCTTGGCGATCTCATAGGCGAGGTTTCTGCGGCCCCAGTTCTCGATGTTGAGAACTTTACCGGAGTTTTTATCAACCATTTCCATGAGACGTTTGGTGATAACCTGGATGTTTTCGCTGGTGGAGTCGGGTTTGAGGATTACGATTACCTCATATTCCCGTTCGCTGCCGATCTCATCTTTGTAAGATCTTGATAAGGTCATGTGTTTCTCCCTTCGGATTGGTCGTTGTGACCAAGCCCCATAAAGGTCGGAGCAGGAAGCGGTGGCCCCTGAAATCAGGGCCGGACCCCCGCCGGAAAATCCCGGCAGGGACCGTGTCGTGTCACGGCTCTCGAGCGGGAAGAACATAGTTGAATAGGATAGGCCGATCAAGATCTTTTTTGACATTTTATGAAAATCCTGTAATCAGGCTGTTAACATGCGGCCCCGATCCCCTCCCGCCGGGGGCGGTGAGGCTCCTTTTCCGGGACCCATGGTTCCCACATTTCATGAACGGAGTGAACTCTATGGATTTCAACCACAAGGAAATCGAAGCCAAGTGGCAGGCCCGCTGGAACGACGCGCAGGTGTTCAAGTCCAGCCAGGATAACAATAAAAAGAAATATTATGTGCTGGAAATGTTCCCCTACCCGTCGGGAAAACTCCACATGGGTCATGTGCGCAACTACTCCATCGGCGACGTCATCGCCCGTACCCGCCGTGCCATGGGCTTCAATGTCCTGTATCCCATGGGTTGGGACGCCTTCGGGCTCCCCGCCGAGAACGCGGCCATCAAGGCCAATGTGCACCCTGCCGACTGGACCTATAAAAATATCAAACAGATGAGAGAACAGTTGCAGGCACTGGGCTACTCCTATGACTGGGACCGGGAGCTGGCCACCTGCCACCCCGGTTACTTCAAGTGGGAGCAGCGACTCTTCCAGCAGATGGCCGACAAGGGGCTCGCCTACCGGAAATCCTCCTTTGTCAACTGGTGCAGTGACTGCGCCACGGTGCTGGCCAACGAGCAGGTGGAGAATGGACTGTGCTGGCGCTGCAGCTCCGAAGTTGAGCAGAAAGAGCTGGTGCAGTGGTTCTTCAAGATCACCGCCTACACCGAGGAGCTGCTGGCCGACATCGAACAACTCCACGGTGGCTGGCCCGAGAAGGTCCTCACCATGCAGAAAAACTGGATCGGCCGCTCCGAGGGCGCCCTGGTGCGCTTCCCCCTGGATCGCCCCGAGGGCGACACCGACGCGGTGGAGATCTTCACCACCCGCCCCGACACCCTGTGGGGAGTGACCTTCATGTCCATCGCCGCCGAGCACCCCCTGGCCCTGAGGCTGGCCGCCGGGACGGACCGCGAAGAGGAAGTGGCCGCCTTTGTGCGCAAGGTCCGCAACGAGGACAAGATAAACCGCACCTCCGACGACTACGAGAAGGAGGGCATCTTCACGGGCCGCACGGTCACCAATCCCGTCACCGGCAAAGAAGTCCCCGTCTTTATCGCCAATTTCGTGCTCATGGATTACGGTACGGGCGCCGTCATGGCCGTCCCCGCACACGACCAGCGCGACTTCTACTTTGCGCAGAAGTACAACATCCCCATGGAGGTCGTGATCCAGGGAGAGGGCACCTCCATGGACGCCTCTGAGCTCACGGAAGCCTATGTGGACGCCGGGATCATGGTCAACTCCGGCCCCTTCACCGGGGTCCCCAACGAGGAGGGCAAGAGCCGCGTGATCGCCTATCTCAAGGAGAAGGGGTTCGGCGACTCCACCATCAACTTCAGGCTCCGCGACTGGGGCATCAGCCGCCAGCGCTACTGGGGGACCCCCATCCCCATGATCCACTGCGAGGGCTGTGGCATTGTCAACGTGCCCGAGGACCAGCTCCCCGTGACCCTCCCCGACGATATCAACTGGGCGGATCACACCTCGGGGTCACCCCTGGCCTCCCACCCCACGTGGAAGCACGTGGAGTGCCCCAAATGCGGCCAGAAGGCCCTGCGCGACACCGACACCATGGACACATTCATGGAGTCTTCCTGGTACTTCCTGCGGTACACCTCACCGAGGTGTGAAGATGCCATCTTCGACAAAGAGGCCGCCAACTACTGGATGGGCGTCGATCAGTACATCGGCGGGGTCGAGCACGCGGTCATGCATCTCCTCTACGCGCGGTTCTTCACCAAGGTGCTCCGTGACTTCGGGTACGTGGATCTGGACGAGCCCTTCAACCGTCTCCTCACACAGGGGATGGTCACCATGGAGACGGCCAAGTGCCCTGTCCACGGCTGGCTGCTCCCCGAAGAGGTCACCCGGGACAAGACCTGCAGCCAGTGCAGCGCTGCGGTGGAGCAGGGCCGCGTTGAGAAGATGTCCAAGTCCAAGAAGAACGTGGTGGACCCCATGGAGTATATCGCCACCTACGGCGCCGACACGGTCCGGTTCTTCATGCTCTCCGACTCCCCCCCCGAGCGCGATCTGGAGTGGTCCGACGCGGGTGTGGAGGGGACCAGCAAGTTCATCAACAAGGTGTGGCGCATCGCCACGGCCTTCATCGACGCAAAACCCCAGCTGGGTGAACCGGGCAAGAGCGAGATTCGCAAGTGTGCCCACAGGGCCGTCAAGAAGGTGACCGAGGACATCGAGCGCTTCCACTTCAACACCGCC
>JAHJLU010000379.1 GCA_018821745.1 Myxococcota bacterium
GAAGCAGCAGAGGGACCAGTCCGCCTGAAATCCCCAGAACAGGGATATTCGCGTTGCCGTCACCCTCGGATCATGTCAAAATACCCACGAACGGAGAAGGAAATGGAGCCCATGGAGCGCCACAAAGTGGAGAAAAGGAACGGTCCGTACTTGGCAAAAACCGGAAACAGCGCTTAATTTTTCCTACATTTTCCAAAGATTCGAAACATTCCCAACGCCATACGACGAATATCCACAGAAACAAAACAACTCCACCGTTCCCCTACAGGATTGCTATTCAAGCTTTCCAAGTAAAAATGACGGACAGGTTCCCTTCTTGGTGGTTGCGTCCAATCGATTGACACATGGGCTTTGCGTGGCATGATTATGACATTGGGGATAGTGAATTGTGCTTTAAAGTAGTTTGAAAGGCCATGATGAAAGAAATGCTGAAATACATCCTTCTCGCTTTTTTTATGGGATCCTGCAGCTTCTTGGCGGAGAATGAACCTGATTACGATGGCACGTGCAGTGGAGACGAAATGGCTGCATGTGATGTGGGTGCCGGTTGTGATACAGCTGCTTGCCGCTTGTCGACAGAATGTATGGGCACCCTTCCTTCCTGCGACTCATTGACCGACGAAACTGGCTGCAATGAAGTCCCCGGTTGTGGATGGGGCCCAGTCTGTCAGGGCTCTGCCACGTCATGTGAAATGATTGAGGACGTGACAGATTGCTATTACCAGATAGGGTGTGAGTGGGATGGTTCCTGTATAGGTGAGGTGGAGACGTGTGAAAGCCTTCCAAGGGAGGATACCTGCAATCTACAGGACGGGTGTTACGCTCTCCCAGGATGCAAGGGCTATTCCGGCTGCGACAAATACTCCGAAGCCCTTGGCGAGACCTGCGAAGACCATCCTGCCTGCTCAATGGGGGATATTTGCGTGGATAACGCTTCTTCCTGCGAAGACTTCGACAATAAATCCTCTTGCCGCAGCCGAAATTGCATTTGGACTCCCAACGAGAATTGATGCTGTTCCACCCTGAGGCGCAGACTCTCGCATTTTTCTTCACACGACAACAAGCGAAAAAGAGGTTTGGGCGAAAATCTGGGTGAATATTCGCTTTGATATGACTGGTGTATTTCGATGTATTGTTGTGGAAGAAAGTGATGAGAAGGAAAAATTGTTCCCAAATTTCCCGATGTCCAAAAGTGGTTATGGAAAACACCTGGGGAGAAGCAGAAAATCCAAAAAAAACTTTTATATCGATCGGTTAAGTGGCCCCTTGTCTTGACCTGGTGGGGCTTCGGGCTAGAATAATAAGTACAATGAACTGATGGCGTTGGGTGAACGGAGCGCATACCAATTATTGGATTACGCTCCTGGACAATTCCGGACAAACCAACAGGAGAAGAATATATAATTTACAGATGCCCCGCCCAGTTGATCAAAATCTGTGGATCGTGGGGTTAGAAGCCTATCTGGAGTTGGTAGGGAGTGCAGCTGCCCGTGCCGCTGTAGCGGTAAACGCGATAATAGACTGTTCCACCCTCGTTTACATCTAAAAAGACATGCTCCGCAGCGGTCCCGGCGTTGGCAGAGCAGCAGCCGTTCATTCCCGCCCATGTGGAAGCGTAGCCCGCGTCACAGCCGACGGAGGAGCTGCCGGAGTAGTAGACACAGAGGTCATAATCCTGACCGGTGGGGATATTATCGAGGGTCGCCTGCAGCTCGATGATGTGCAACCACTCGTCGGAGAAGGTGGCGCTGTACCAGTCCTCGGTGTCGTAGGTGGGGGTGAGGGTCCCCGTGCGTGTGGCGGCCACCCAGTTGTCGGAGTCGTCGAAGGAGCCGATATACACGGCGGAGGTATACACATTGTCGTTGCCGGACATGGTGCACGTTACCGCGTCGGCGCCGTTGCAGGTGTAGCTCCCCTCGGAGCACGCGCAGGCATCACCGGGTTCATAGGGGAGCGCAGTGCAGCCACCGCAGGTGTTGGCGCCGGGATCACTGCAGGTGACCGCCTCGGAACCCTGGCAAGTGTATACACCGCAGGTACCGCAGGCGGCCCCCAGGGTGTGGCCCAGCACCGTGCAGCCACCGCAGGCGTTGAGCCCCGGATCCACACACTGCACCGCGTTGGCGCCGTCACAGGCATAGAGACCGCAGACACCGCAGGTGGAACCCACGGGGTGGGGCAGGACCGAACACCCGCCGCAGGTGTTGGCGCCGGGATCACTGCAGGTGAGCGCCTCGGAGCCCTGGCAGGTGTAAACGCCGCAGGTGCCGCATGCGCCCCCCA
>JAHJLU010000380.1 GCA_018821745.1 Myxococcota bacterium
CACGGAGACGGGCAGGCCCGTCCGTGTTTGCAGCATCAGATCAATGTTTTTCAGGAGGGCGCCGCCCCCCGTGAGGACTATTCCGTGGTCCATGATGTCAGAGGAGAGCTCCGGGGGTGTCTGCTCCAGTACCTCTTTCACGGTCTGCACAATTGCTTCCAGCGGTTCCGAAAGAGCCTCGCGGATCTCGTCGGAGTCGATTTTGATGACCTTCGGGATCCCTTCAATCATATCACGCCCTTTAACGTCCATGGTGAGGACCTCTCCCAGAGGGAAGGCGTTGCCGATAGTGATTTTAACGGACTCTGCCGTCTGCTCACCCACCAGCAGGTTGTGTGTCCGCTTGAGGTAGGAGATGATGGCTTCGTCCAGTTTGTTGCCCCCCACCCGCAGGGATTTGGCAAAAACGATCCCCGACAGCGAGATCACCGCGACCTCTGTGGTGCCCCCGCCGATATCGACGATCATGTTCCCCGAAGGCTCCATTATGGGCAGACCGGCCCCGATAGCGGCGGCCATGGGCTCTTCGATGAGATGGACTTCACGGGCTCCCGCGGCCATGGCGCTGTCCAGAACGGCTCTCTTCTCGACTCCCGTGATTCCCGCAGGAACACAGATGATAACACGTGGTTTGACCAGGGTTTTCCGCTGGTGCGCCTGCTGAATAAAGTAGCGGAGCATGGTCTCTGTCATATCGAAATCGGCGATGACGCCGTCTTTCATCGGGCGAATTGCGACAATATTGCCGGGAGTCCTTCCCAGCATCTCCTTTGCGCCGTGGCCCACTTTCATGACTCGCTTTCCCCCGTGGGGGAGGACCTGAATCGCAACGATGGAGGGCTCATGGCTCACAATGCCCTTGCCCTTCACGAAGGTGAGCGTTGTTGCCGTGCCTAGATCAATGGCCAGGTCATTGGAAAACAGGCTGTGCAGCCAGTTGAACATAGTAGTCCTTTCCCGTGGCGGGAATCAGAAATCGCCACCGGCGTCGTCGGTACCGCCGTCGATATCGCCCGGTGTGGTGGTATGCCCCACGCAGATGCCCAGGTCAACCTTGCATTTTTGCCTGTCGGGCAGCGGGCAGTCCTGATCACTTTTACACCCTTTGTCCACGGAAGTGTCATCCGATGCGTCACACCCGGCGAAGACCGGTGTGCAGCAAAGGAGAAGCAGAGTGAGAAACCCGAGGGTCAACTGTTTCAATGGATTTGCTCCTTTTGAACTCCACTTATTGAGCATCAGCGTCTCCGTCAGCAGTAGCGTCGATGATGTCGTCTACGCCGCCGTCATTGACACAAGACTCGGGAGTCGTGCATTCGCCCTGTGTTGAATCGGGCGCACTGAGACAGCAAACAAGATCCTTGTCGCAGTCGCCGTTGACACGGCAACTGTCTCCCGCCTTTCTTGTGCAGGAGAAGAGGACCACCGTCAGTGTTAACAACAGAAGGATCGATTTCATTTCTTGTTGCCGTTGGGGCAGTCTTCCGAGGTGCGGCATGTGCCCTCTTTTGCGCCAGCGGGTGTACAGCACATCAGGCCAGTGTCACAGTCTTCGGTGATCTCGCACCGTTGCCCCTCTTCCTGGTAGCAGCCGAGCAAGATGAGCGATAAAAAGGAGGAAATAATAAAGATTTTTTTCATTGGTTCACTTGTATTGAATGGTTATCACCGCGTATTCTTTTTCTCCCGCGGAGGTTTTTAGCACAAAATCATCGTCAACGGCTTTTCCCATCATGGCTCTGGCCAGGGGGGATTTAATGGAAATTTTAAAATTGGACGGGTCCGACTCATCTTCGCCCACTATCTGATAGGTCACTTTCTCCTCTGTGTCCAGATTTTCGAGTGTGACCGTCGCACCGAAGGCGACTCGGTCCATGGTAATTTTTGATGGATCGATGACCTCGGCCAGGCTGACCCGGCCTTCAAGATATGCGATGCGGCCCGCCAGATGGGACTGGTGTTCCTTGGCGGCGTGATACTCTGCGTTTTCCCGCAGATCACCGTGGGCACGGGCGATCTCAATGTCTTGGATATTGGCAGGAACTTCAACGTGTTTGAGGCGATGCAGCTCCTCTTTGAGGCGGGTGTGCGTCGGGGGGGTCATGGGGTAACGTTCCATCAGTTCTTTCCCTTCTTGCGTACCAGTTTGTCGCCACGCTGGATGGAGTATTCCGAATCCTTGATGAGGGGCTCCAGATAGGAACGGGCTCCCTTGATGGACCAGCCTGCTGCCTCAAACCCTTGAATGATGCGATTATGAATGCGCAGGCTGTCATTGTTCTCGGGATTCAGTTGCTCCAGAATAGCATCACGGGCGACCTCCTCATTGTCGAACTTGAACAGGGTCTCGACCGTGAGGAACCGTATCGTTTCACTCATATCTTCGAGATAGGGGACGATGAAATCAGCCATGCGCGGGTCATTCCAGTCGTTGAGGAAGTTTAGGATCTCTTCTTTGCGGATAGGATCCCGCTCATAGCCGGGAGGATTCTCACTGATGAGCCCCCTCATGAGCTCCAGCACTGCTTCCTTGTCACGCCCCGTGAGTTCAAGGAACAGATCGAGCCCCTGGGAGATGGAGTGGACAGGGTTGACCGTGGGCCCTTCCTTGGCGTGGAGGAATTTGACCACCTGGGGAAGTGCCTGCTGGCCGAAACGAAGGATTGCCTTGTAGACCCACGCCTTCTCTTCTTCGTCCACCACCATGCCGCCCTTGGAATCAGCGGCAATGGTGAAGCGCCTGAGGAGACCGTAAATGGCCTCATCGGAGCCGTCGTCGATGAGCGCCTGCATGGCACCATATCGCTCTTCGGTCTGAATCAGCCTGTTGATCGTTTTCTTCAGGTTTTTCTGGAGGGCCTTGGCCTGCCGCTCCTCCTTGGAAAACATGGATGATAAAAATCCCATTATAAACCTGCCTTTACAGTTCTGTTCCGTCCTGAGCAAATCCGGGGCTCTGGGGAGAACCGGGGTGGGGAATAAAGGAAGCCTCGGGGTCGCCGTCCTGGGAACGTACCAGGGAACGGTCGGATGCCTGTCCGTCGGTGTAGCTCATGCTGGTGACCGGGGTACCCTGAGGGTCGCTGATATAGATGGAGTCGCCGCTGTTGTTGAGGCCTAGGCCCCCTGGGGTCGTGAAGACGAGAACAGCGGAGGGCCAAAGGCCCGCGGGGGGATTTCCTCCACCAAAGATCAGTGCTGTGCCGTGGGCTTGAATCAGCGTGCCCTGGGGAAAGACAAAGCGCACTTCCAGGGAATCGGAGAGGGTATATCCCGAGATATCCAGAGGAGAATCCGAGGTGTTGATGATCTCGACGAATTCGTCTTCCGAGGCGCTTCTGACGCCATCGGCGTTGGCGTCGCCCCCA
>JAHJLU010000381.1 GCA_018821745.1 Myxococcota bacterium
AACAATTCTGTACCACGACGCAGATCTGTTGGCGATCCACAAACCGTCAGGGCTGCTGGTACACCGTACCCCCCTTGACCACGGCTCGACCCAGAGCTGCGTCACGGTGCTGCGCGACCAGCTGGGGATCACCGCTCAACCACTGCACAGGCTGGATCGCCCCACCTCGGGCGTCCTCCTCTTTGGTCTGACTCAGAAGGTCATCACTCCCATGATGCAGGCCTTCGCGCTGGGTGAGATACACAAGGAATATCTGACGCTCGTGCGTGGCTGGACCCTCGATGAAGGGGCCATTGACCATCCCCTCAGAGTCCTCCAGGATCGACGGGGAAAAAAAGTTAAAATGGGTCCCCTGCAGGAGGCCCGAACCAGCTATATCACCGAGAAACGCCACGAGTTTGCGGTCCCTTCGGGGGAATTCCCGACTACCCGCTGCTCCCTCGTCCGCGTCCGGCCTCACAGTGGACGCTATCGCCAGATAAGGCGCCATTTCAAACACATTTACCATCCAGTTATCGCTGACACCACCTTCGGAGACGGCGCCACCAACCGTATTTTCCGGGCCCATTTCGGCATAGAGCGGCTCATGCTCCATGCATTCAGCATCCGTTTTACCCACCCGGAGTCCAAAGAAACCGTTTCCATTGAGTCACCACCCGAGATGTGCTTTACCCCCGGGTGGCACCCTGTTCCCTCTATCGATTCCCCCGGATTTTCTTGAAGTTGCGTACTGAACCAGAGCTTAGACAGACTCTTTGATGATTTTGGCCACCTGTTCCCAGGTGTCACTGAAGCGCTCACGGTTGAACCCGCTGGGAGAGGGGAGCCAGTCGGTGTAATGGTCACCGTCGGCGTTGGGGTACTGCCCCACAACGTCGAGATGATCCCCGCAGATGGGGACAACCCGGTCGCCGTAAATCTGGGAGAGGGTGGGAACTATCCCGTCGTTGGTGGTTCCGTCAACAGGGAAACTGAACCCTTTTGCGATCTCCGCGATTCTGCTCTGGCTCGGGAAGGGGTATGGATAGTGGGGGTGCTCGCGTCCTGCCAGCACCTGCAATATGGAGAACAGGGTCCCCATGAACATGAGCCTCGGGGAGGAGAGGCATTCTCGAATAAACCGCGTGTTGGGGTGCGGGACCCCGGTGATGAGGGAGCATGAGAGAATCTTGGGATCAATGGTGACCGCCGCGTTGAACAGATTCATCCCCTCGGGTGTGAGCTGGATAAC
This sequence comes from Myxococcota bacterium, assembly GCA_018821745.1. Taxonomy (GTDB): domain Bacteria; phylum Myxococcota_A; class Polyangia; order HGW-17; family HGW-17; genus SZUA-580. The sequence goes on from JAHJLU010000381.1 coordinate 1,232, forward strand.
CGCCCCCTGATCCGAAGCGATTTCCGTGAGGAAATGGAAGAAGGGATCATCCTTGTCCAGCGAGAGCCGCCTCAGGAGCTTCTGGCTGAGCTCGTCGAGGAAGGTGTCTGTCCTGCCCATCCAGTCATCCAGCCTTGCGGTGAGAGAGAGCGCTTTGGCCGCAAGAAAGATGCCGTGTCGCCCCCCGGAAGTGGTGGCCATGATGGCGAGGATCTGGAGGATGTGCTTCCCCTGCAGGGTGGTGAAGAAGTTGGCCAGGGGAGTCCCGAAATGCGGGGTGGACATAAAACAGGCGCTGGCCGTCCGCTTGAGTATTATCTCTTCGGCGTCGTGCTCCGCGAGCTGCACATTGGGAGTGAGGAGGAGGCGTACATCGAGCCCGCCGGTTGAGTGGCCGATGAAGTGCAGATAATCAGCCTCCAGCCCGCCGCTCTGCATCACCTGGTCCATGAGGCGGGAGGCCCTGTGGGTGATGGATCCCGTGGGCTGAGTGAAGCATTCAATAATGTTGAACCGGTCTTTAGACCCCTCAAGATGGTATTTCAGCATCTCATCCACTTTTCTGAAGTAGTTGAGCGCACCGAGTTTGGTAAATCCAAAAAATCCGGGAACAAGATAAATATTATGTGTTTTCATTGCAATACCCATTGTTTTCAAAGGAAACGATTTCCGCAGGTCGTGTCAGTCTCTCTACCCGCAGCAAAAAAAGCAAGCTGAATGGTGCACGGAGGGAGCCCTCAAGTCCAAAAGGAGAAAATGAGGGGTCCCCTTCCCGGGGGAGAATTGGTATAAGGGTCCCAGTGAAAAGGAGGATTTTCAAATGCCAATTTACCCATTCAACGGCAAGGTACCCCGGCGGGGTGACAGGGTCTTCGTGGCGCCGAGCGCAGATCTCATTGGTGATGTAGAGATTGGTGACGACGTCTCCATCTGGTTTCAGACCATGATCCGCGGCGATATGAACACTGTCAGAATAGGGTCGGGGACCAATATACAGGATCTCTGCATGATCCACGTCAGTGACGAGTATTCCTGCACCATTGGCAGCGAGGTGACCGTGGGCCATCAGGCGAATCTGCACGGCTGTGTCATCGGGGACAACTGCCTCATTGGAATCGGGGCCACGATCCTCGACGGCGTGGAGATCGGGGACAACTGTCTGGTGGCGGCGGGGGCACTGGTGCCTCCCGGAAAAAAATATCCTCCGGGGAGCTTTATTATCGGCTCCCCCGCGGTAGTCAAACGGCCACTCACCCCTGAAGAGGTTAAAGTCTACGGGGAATTCTTTCACCACTACCTCAAACTAAAAGAGGGCTATCTTTCTGGAATGCTTGGAGATCCAATAACATAGCCCTGCACTCTCCTCTCTTAAATCAAGACTCGCGTCTCCTTTTTATCTTTTTTGAGGTTGCCTTTTTAAAAATGGTGACCACATTCCCGGGTGAGCCCACAGCGCTCATTGTGTGTACCAAAAGAGAACTGGCAGCATGAACTGCCTAAAAAGGAGAAACATCCATGGCAACACAAACACTCA
>JAHJLU010000382.1 GCA_018821745.1 Myxococcota bacterium
AGTGCTTTCGGGCTCAATGACAGGCTGCTACGAGCCCTTGATGACCTGTCATTTGCCAGCCCGACCCCCATACAGAAACGAGCAATCCCGGTGGTCCTCGGGGGAGGCGACCTCCTTGCGGGGGCGCAGACAGGGACCGGGAAAACTGCGACTTTCGCCATTCCCGTGTTGGAACATCTCCTCAGATCCCCCAGTCCCGCTGGCAAACGTCCTGTCCGTGTGCTTGTGATCACACCGACCAGGGAGCTGGCGCTTCAGGTGGCTGAACACACGGGCCAGCTTGGCAAATACACACAGATCGAGTCGGCCGTCCTTTTGGGCGGTGTTAAAAAAGAACCCCAGGCCGACTCACTGGCGCGGGGTGTGGATATTGTGGTGGCCACACCCGGCCGGCTGCTGGACCATTGCGGGGACGGTGTTCTTGATCTCTCCCGGGTGGAAATATTAATTCTTGATGAAGCTGACCGAATGCTGGACATGGGGTTTCTCCCCGATATCAAGCGGGTCCTTGATCTGGTCCCCCCTGACCGCCAGAGCCTGCTCTTCTCCGCCACCTTCTCGCGGGAGATCAAGGAGCTGGTTGGCCACATCCTCACAGACCCCACCACTGTTGAAGTGCCCGGCGCCAACGAGCCCGCCGATCTTGTGGATCAGCAGGGCATCTTTGTTGACCGGCGCCGCAAACGGGCACTCCTGCGAGCCATGATTGACCAGAACCAGTGGGAGCGGGTGCTGGTCTTCTGCCGGACAAAACACTCAGCCAATCGGCTCACCAGTGAATTGCACCGGGACGGGCTTTCGGCCCAGGCGATTCACGGAAACCGAAGCCAGCATGCGAGAATTCGCGCCTTGCAGAGCTTTAAAGATGGCCGCCTGCGTGTGCTGGTGGCCACTGACATCGCCTCCCGTGGCCTCGATATTGAAGCGCTTCCCCTGGTGATAAATTATGAACTCCCCTTCAACGCGGAGGATTACATCCACCGCATCGGTCGCACAGGGCGCGCCGGTGAGAGGGGGGTGGCCATCTCCTTTGTTGATCCCCAGGAGATGGACCTTCTCGAGAAGGTGGAGGCCTTGGTGGGGCAGTCCCTGGCCCTGACAGAGATCGAGGGCTTTCGGGTGGAGGAATCTGCCCAAGCCGAGCCTCGGCCCCAGCGGTCCCAGCCAAGAGATCCTGGGCCCCGGCGCGAGCCTGATCAGCGCCAGCAGAGCCAGACTCCTGGCCGTTCCCAGGGTCGTCAGAGAGGTGGGGCCCGCTCAGAAAAGGGTCCCGCCCGTCAGCAGCAATCTCCCGATACTCCAAGACAGGATTCCCGGCGCAAGAAACCCTTTGGGAAATCTGCTCCCGCGCCCCGCGACGGGGGGGATAACCGTGGAAATCGTAGAGAGAAATCCTCCGGTGGAGCGGCAAGGGATGAGGATCGCTGGAATCGAGTTGACCCCACTCCTGCGCAGAATCTGGATGACGAGAACCGTTGGAACCGCATGGATGATGAGGATACCACCCTCCACGAGGACGAAAATCGCTGGAATCGGTGGGAACCGGAAGAGGAAATCTCTGCGGAAGATGATGATCGCTGGAATCGAATCGATGGCCCTATGCCCATGAAGGCGCCGGCCATAGCCAATCAGCGCGCCCATGAGCCTCACCGGCGGCCTGCCAGGAATGCGCACCGTCGCTCCTCACGATCCCCCCAGGGACAGAGTCGGGCTCCCCAGGCACATCCTGACAGGAGCCACCAGGAGCGACAGGGGCCGGCCCGCCCGGACCGTGGCAATCAGGCGCGGCATGACCGCAGCGGCCCACGGCACTCTGATCGGGGCAACTCCAGACGTTCCGACCGTGGCAATCAGGGTGGGAATCAGCACGCCGGTCGATGACGGTCAGTTGGGTGGTGATAGCTTGAGTGTGTAGTTGTACACATTGAGGCACCCCGGGGTGGTGGGCCCCGTGAACCCCTTGAACCGCAAAATTTCGGAACACATGCACCGGCCAACCAGGGCAACGGACAGGGGTTGGGTGACGGTGCAGCTCCGCACGGAGGCATCGGACCGTACCAGGAAGCGCAGGGCAATACTTCCACCAAGGGTGGGGTTTTTCTTCAGCCCTTTTTGATAGCAGGCCAGCAGCAGTTTGCCGTTTTGGGCCATAACTTTTCGAAGACCGCGTTTATCGGGGGCTGACAGAGTCTGAGCACTGCAGGGCTGCGTGTCCAGGGGTGAGGTGGGACTGTGTTGCCACTCCCCTCTGGGGATGGAGGCGTAGTGATCCCGAGGATGGAAGGTCTTGATCGGATCCTGTGGTTGTACTTTCTCCTGGGTGCCCGGGGAATCAACTGTCTCAACGTGGGTGTCTGCGGTGGTGTCTCTGGGGGGTTCCGGAGTGCAGGAAGCGGCGATAAAAAGCAAAATGAACAGTATTTTCATATGGTGTCTCCATCGATGGGCTCAGCCTACCACAGATCACGGTTGCTGCCACAAAATGGGACCGGCGCAAGCATTGATTGCCAGGTGTCGCCAGCACCGCTGCGGGCCGCGGAGTGACACCCCTCCCGGTATTATCATTATTGTGATTGTGAAAAATTTTGAGAAGAAGCGGGTGATTGTGTTGAAGAATTCCCTGTGAAATTTGGTGTTTCCCATTGACGGGCAAAGTGGAAGAGGGTTTACTGGTTGCTAGAAATCACATGAATTTGCCATGTAACCCCCCACGCTCCAGCGGTGCCAGGCTGTTTTGTCGCCGGTGATGTAAGGACAGGGGGTATGAGTGACAGGAGAGGCCTTGATATGTGCAGCATGGACCGGGAAGTAACGAGACTGCGAGAGGAGCTGGCCGAACTTCGTGAGCGTGAGGAACGCTATCGGATGCTCGTAGACACCATTGAAGGCGGGGTTATTCTCCAGGCTGCATCGGGGGAGATCCTCATCTGGAATGATTATGCGCAGAAAATTTTCCAGATGCCCGCCAAGGTAATTCTGGGTCAGGAGGCCCAGCAGCGTGAGTGGCCAACTATTCGAGAAGATGGCAGTCACTATCCGGGGACTGATCATCCCTCCATGCGGACGCTTCGATCCGGAAAACCATTACTGAACGAGATAATGGGGGTTGTGAGAGCCCACGGAGAGGTGTGCTGGATCTCCATTAACACGCGGCCGCTTTTTCATGGGCAGGAATCCACTCCCTGGGCTGTGGTCATCTCCTTTACTGACATCACCGAGCTGCGCAGAGAGAGGGAGACCTCCCACAAGTATCTCGATGTGGCGGGTGTGATGCTCATCGCCCTAGATTCTCATGGGAAGATCTCCCTTGTCAATAAAAAAGGGTGCGAGATCCTGGGCTGCGAGGAGGGGAGTCTCGTCGGCAGCAACTGGGTTGAGCGTTTTATCCCTGAGGCTCAAAAGGAGAAGGTGGGCCAGGTTTTCGCCAAGATAATGGCAGGGGATCAAGAGTCTCAATCCTACGTGGAGAATACTGTGGTCACCGCCGCCGGTGTGGAGCGGATCATCGCGTGGCGGAATGTTGTACTGTATGACAAATATGGAAACATCTGCGGGACCCTGAGTTCCGGTGAAGATATCACGGAGCGCAGGGCGGCCCTGGATTCTCTCCGCGGGCAGCACGATTTTATCGATAAAATCATGGAGACAAGCCCCGTGGGCATAATCCGGACCGATCGCAGCGGCAAGTTGATATATGCCAACCGTCGCGCCGAGGCCATTGTCCAGTGGGAGCTTCCCAGCCACGCGCTGGGGGTTCAACCGCTGAAAAAGCGGAGAATTGTTGATTTCAAAGGGAACCCTCTATCCGAACAGGAGCTCCCCTTTGGCCGGGTTAAAAAAACAGGGCAATCGGTCTTTAACGCCCGCATCGCCATGGAGGAGAGTGACGGCCAGAGGACCCTCCTGTCGATCAACGCCACCCCGCTTTTTACCGATGACCACGAGTTTGACGGTATGGTGGCCATGGTGGAGGACGTGACCGCGAGCTACACGCTGGAGCAGAATTACCAGATGCTCTTCAATGAAATGCTCGACGGGGTCGCGCTCCACGAGATCATCCTCAACGACGAAGGGAGACCGGTGAACTACCGTTTTCTCGCCGTTAATCCGGCGTTTGAACGGCTCACGGGGCTCTCGGCCCAGAGTATCATCGGAAGGACCGTGCTGGATGTCATGCCCGGCACGGAACCGTTCTGGATTGAAACGTACGGTGAGGTGGCGCTTACGGGGAAGCCCGCCCAGTTCGAGAACTATTCAGGAGAATTGGGTCGCCACTTCCATGTCTCGGCCTTTCGGCCCATAAAGAATCAATTCGCCTGTATCTTTGAAGATATATCCGAGCGAAAAGAGATCGAGGAGCGCCTGCGTCAGTCCCAGAAGATGGAGTCCATCGGGTACCTGGCCGGGGGGATCGCCCACGATTTCAATAACCTGCTGAGCCCAATTATCGGGATGTCCGAGCTTCTCATGGAGGATCTTCCCAAGGAGGGATCTCTCCACGAGTTCGCGTCAGATATTCTGAGCGCCGGGCAACGGGGACGTGATCTTGTCAACCAGATAATGGCATTCAGCCGGCTCTCGGAGCCCAAAAAGGAGTCCGTCCCCCTGGGGGAAGTGATCCAGGAAGTGTTGCGCCTGTGTCGTTCCACAATCCCCATGGATATTGAGATAATCCAGCAGATTGAGGCTTCGGGCTGCCGTGTCATGGGTGACAGGACCCATCTCCACCAGGTTGCCATGAACCTCGTCACCAATGCCTATCACGCGGTGGAGGAGAATGGCGGGTCCATCACGGTGACTCTCAATAAGATCGTTGGCAGCGACGATCATCCGCAGGAACAAAGATTTGCTGGGGATTACATCCTCTTCGATGTGTCCGACACGGGGAATGGCATCGCTCCGCAGTTCATCGGAAAAGTTTTCGACCCCTACTTCACCACCAGGGAGCATGGAAAGGGGACAGGACTCGGGCTGGCTGTTGTGTATGGAATAGTCAAGGAACTCAAGGGGGAGATTCGGGTGAGCAGCGAGATGGGGAAGGGCTCCTCCTTCACGGTCTGTTTGCCAGCGTTGAAGGATGACCCATCCACCGGAAAAAGTGAGCCTCGACCGAACCTCCCCAGGGGGACCGAGCGTATTCTGCTGGTGGACGATGAGCGATCCATCATCAGGGTAGAGTCCCAGATGCTCGAACGGCTGGGATATTCCGTGGTGGCATGTAGTTCAGGGACCGAGGCGCTGGTTGCTTTTCGTGCGGATCCATCCATGTTTGACCTGGTGCTGACTGATATGGCAATGCCCAATATGACGGGAGAGCAGTTGGCCAGTGAGATCCGCACGCTCAAGGTAGATGTCCCCGTGATTATATGCACGGGATATAGCGAGAAGATCAACCAGGAGAGGGCGTCATCTCTGGGGATCGAGCTGCTCATGAAACCTTTGGAACTCGCCGTGCTTGCTCAAAAGGTCCGGGATCTGCTCGATACGAGGCAATAAGCAGTCAGCCCAATGGGCACTATCTCCTTTTCTCAGAGGATATTTGTGATAAAGATTGTGGCCACGGGGGAATTTATTCGCCAGCTGTTGGGTAGTTTCGTGACAGGAGGAGACCGATGAGACACTTCATTGTTATCTTGGCTCTGGGCGTTGCCATCGCCGGGTGCGGGAAAAAACAGGATCCGGGGCAGGAAACGAGCCCCGGGAAGTATTCGGACTCGCTGATCATGCGGTCGCTCCTGTCGAGGCACCGCAACAGCGTGAATATTGCCTTCATGACCCTCTCCTCGGAGAAAGTGTTTTGGGGTCGGCCTGATCTGGGGCGGGATTATCACGTGGTGGAGCCAATGATACTCAAGGCGCAGGCGGCGGTGATGCGGCTCGATGCCTCCGGTGTCAAGCGACTCGACGAGGCATACAAGAAAATCCGTAGCTATTACTCACCCTTCTGGTACAAACCCGGGGGAGGGTGGAAGGAGTGAAAATGGGCTGCTCGACGATTCTCTACGGGCCATCGGCTGAAGCCGGGGCTGGTAAGTTGCGCCGGCTCGCGGCCGCACTCAAAGATAGTGGCCTGGTGACGGTGGCCCGTCCTTCGGGAGGGGTGGTGGAGATCCACCTTGACCCTTCGCGGGAGAGCGCGTTTCACATCTGGCTCAGGATACTGGCGGACATGATCCATAATTACCGGGACGCCAAGGACTTCTGCGCAGGGTTTCCAAGGGATCTCTCACTCTCGGCCAGGAGAAATCCTTCCAATATTCGGCAATTTGCCCCCTTCTTCCATTACGATGAAGAGGTGCCGGGGAGCCTGGTCCTCTATTTTCCCCTCGCCACTCCCCATGATCCCCGCCTTGACCCTGTTATAACCGATACAGGAGCGGTCATCCCTCTGGAATCGGTGCTGGGCAATATGGAGGACTGTTAGGAAACGGTGATGGTGAACTCTGGTGACGCCGGGGTGTAGTTTACGTGGATCGTGGAGCCGGGTCGAGCTTTGCCCCCGATGATTTCCAGGGAGACAGGGTTGACGATGAGGGTCTGAATCAGCCGCTTGAGCGGCCGTGCGCCGAAGAGCGGATCCATCCCTTTGTGGGCGATGTGCGCCATGGCCGCTTCCGAGACCTCCAGCACCAGCTCCCGCTCTGCAAGGCGTTCGCCAAGCAGGGCGATCTGGATCCCCACGATGTTGACCAGGTCCTCGGCTGAGAGTGTGCTGAAGGTGATGATATCGTCAACGCGGTTGAGGAATTCAGGGCGAAAATGTCGCCTCAGAGCGTTCTCCACATTGGCTCTTAACCCCTCGATGCTCTTCAATTCATAGTCACTTCCCAGGTTGGTGGTCATGATAAGGACACTGTTCTTGAAATCTACGACCCGCCCCTGGGAGTCTGTGAGACGACCCGCATCCAGTACCTGGAGGAGGGTGTTAAAGACCTCCGGGTGTGCTTTCTCGATCTCGTCAAAGAGAATGACGCTGTATGGTTTTCGGCGCACCGCCTCCGTAAGCTGGCCACCCTCATCATGTCCGATATACCCGGGAGGGGCGCCGATAAGCCGGGACACGGAGTGCTTCTCCATGTACTCGCTCATATCAAGCCTCACCAGGTGCTTCTCATCATCAAAGAGCACCTCGGCCAGCGTGCGGGCCACCTCTGTCTTTCCAACACCCGAAGGACCCGCAAAAATGAATGAGCCCAAGGGCCTGTTGGGATCCTTGAGCCCGGCTCTGGCACGCCTGATGGCATCGCTGACGCTCTTGACGGCTGCGTCCTGGCCTACAACGCGCTGGTGAATACGCTGCTCCAGGTTGAGGAGGCGTTCGCTCTCTCCCTCGAGCATCTTGTCCACGGGGATCCCGGTCCACTTGGAGACGATCTGGGCCACATCCTCGCTGGTGACCATCTCCTTGAGATAGGAACCGTTGGCGGTGATCGCCCGCAGCTCTCCTTCCAGCGCCTCGCTCTCTTTTTGCACGGCGGGGATGGTTCCATAGAGGAGCTCGGAGGCTCGCTGGAGGTTGCCGTCCCGCTGGGCCAGATCCGCATCGGTCGTGAGGCGATCCAGCTCCTTTTTGATCTCCTTGAGGCGCACCAGGATGTCACGCTCCCGATGGTACCCCTCCAGCTGGTGGGAGACATCTTTTTTGAGCTCCTTGAGGCGGGCGTCCACCTCCTTGAGCCGCACCTTGCTCTCCGAGGATTTTTCCCGCAGAAGGGCCTCCCGCTCAATCTCCAGCTGGGTGATGCTCCGCTGGAGGGTGTCAATCTCCACGGGGAGGGACTCCATCTCCATTTTCAGGTGGGAGGCAGCCTCGTCAATGAGATCTATGGCTTTATCCGGGAGGCGGCGGTCTGTAATATATCGGGCACTGAGCCGGACAGCGGCCATGAGGGCTCCCTCGGTGATGGCGATGCCATGGTGGGCTTCGTATTTGCCCTTGAGCCCTCTCAGGATGTGGGCGGCGTCTTCCATGGAGGGTTCTTCAATGAGCAACGGCTGGAAACGCCGGGTCAGCGCTTTGTCCTTCTCCAGATACTTTCGGTATTCATCAAGGGTCGTCGCGCCCACGCAGTGGAGCATGCCGCGGCTGAGGGCCGGTTTGAGCATGTTGGAGGCATCCATGGAGCCTTCGGAGGCTCCCGCCCCCACCAGGGTATGGATCTCGTCAATGAACAGAATAACCGCCCCCTCGGACTCCTCGATCCGCGTGAGGACCCCCTTGAGGCGCTCCTCGAACTCACCACGGTATTTCGCTCCGGCCACCAGGGCCGCCAGATCCAGGGCCAGGATCCGTTTGTGTTTCATGGACTCCGGGACGTCACCCTGGGCGATCCGCAGGGCGATTACCTCGGCGATGGCGGTCTTCCCCACTCCCGGTTCACCGATGAGGATGGGGTTGTTTTTTGTGCGCCGGGAGAGAATCTGCAGCGCTCGTCTGATCTCGTCGGATCTTCCTATGACGGGGTCCAGCTTTCCTCTCTGGGCCAGCTCTGTTAGATCCCGCGTGAACTTTTTCAGAATATCGAACGTCTGCTCCGGGTTCTCCGATGTGACCCGGGCGGATCCTCTGAGCTGGGCCAGCGCCTCAAGCACCAACTCCCGCTTGACCCCATGGGAGGCAAGCAGTGATGGGATCTCTCCACCAACGGTCAAAAAGGCGAGGAGCAGGTGCTCCGTGGAGATGTACTCATCACCCATGCGGGTCATTTCCGAGAAGGAGATTTCCAGAAGTCTTTCAAAATCATTGGTGTAATAGCTTTTCAGTGCGGCCCCTTCAACCCGGGGACGGGCCTTGAGACGGGTGGTGATTGCCAAGGCCAGGCTGGCGGTCTGGATCCCGATTTTTTCCAGAAGGGGGGCGACGGTGCTCTCTTTCCCCTGTTCCAGGAGGACCACAAAGAGGTGTTCCCCCGTGATCTCCTGGTGGCCGTAGCTGGCCGCGAGATCTTTCGCGGTTTTGATGGCTTCAAGGGTCTTGATCGTGAATTTGTCTGTATTCATGTGCACCTCCACAGGGGCTACTGTAAAGGTAAACACCGTCTGAGGGCGGTCAAGGGGGGCATGGGACGCCAAGGAGACAGCACATTCTTTTTCTGTCTGCCACTTATATAATGATAGGGGAGCTGGCTGGGGGAAAAAAGAATTCGTCCGCGAAAGCCGATGGCAGGACTTCCCAACCCGCTTCCATAAGGTGGGCTCCACATTCCGGCACCTGCTTCTCCTCCACTTTAACGAGGAGCTTGCGCGGTACGATAGAAGCGGCGGATCCCGGGGTCGATAGCGTAGGAGGAAAAATTGCCTGCCTGTCGAACTCCGCAGACGAACACATTTATTCTAGGCCCATGGGAGAATCATGGCAAGCACTATCTTTTTGGAGAAATTCGGGAATAGGATCCCCCGTCCTCAAGTTCCATGAAAAGCAGAAAAGCCTTGCTGTTTGTAAAGAAATGTTTATGATATGGCGTTTTTCCGTAATTCGACTATTACCCCAGTGGTACTAGTTTCAGGTATTTATAAGTTTTAGTACTTTGAAAGGAGCCTTACGATGAGTCCTAGCGACACCAATAAGAAAAAACGA
>JAHJLU010000383.1 GCA_018821745.1 Myxococcota bacterium
CCGATCTGAATATTGCGTCACCATAGGAGCCCTGCTCAAACAGTGTGACGCCCCCGCGGGTGTAGTGAAAGGCGTTGAGATAGTCAGTGGCGTTTATTTTGCGCTGGCGCAGTTTCAGGACAAAGGGCCGGCCAGCCATCTCCTGGAGTCGGGTTTCGTCGGCAGAGAAGGGCACTGCAGCGGGCTTTTTGGGCTTCTTTGCTTTTACGTACTTTTTTGTTTTTGCAACTCTTTTGCGGTCAGTGTGCCGATTCTTTGCGGCAAGGGGCCCCACACAGAGGGTGAACGCCACGGAAAAAATCGCCGTGCGCCAGACAAGTTGTAACACCGTGGATATCATATACGCCTCACCAGGGGAGAACATCACCCTCCCGACACGCCAGGGAGTCCTGGACCTTCAGAACCTGAATTACAAACGGATTGCATTGTACCATGCCTGTGACTTAGTTCAAGTAGGGGTAAAGGACCTGGGAATTATTTCAGAACTCGGACTACAAAAAGTCGTTGATCATTGCCTTGGGCATGGGATGTGGTCTGACCGGTCGCATACCCGGATTGACCATGACGGGAGGAACTGGTTTCACAGGCTTCATGGAGGCACCCACCTTGACCAGATTTACGAGCACCGGCATATCGAAGGCTGGGTAGAGTTTTTTCACCCAGGGGACAAATCCCGCGGCGGTCACCTTGATCTCAACGGCGGTGATGTCACTTTTGGGGAGCTTGAAGATGGGTGTTTTGGAGACCTTCCCGTTGACCTCAATCACCGTCTCCACGTTGGGAGAGATTTGCAGCTGGAAGGTGACGGTCTGGGGCAACACGGGCATGGGGGGAGCCATCTCGGGAGGATTGTTCACTAAATCATTTTTCATGACTGGGGGGCGGGTTGATGGAGCGATGGTGTCTTCATCGGAGTCCCGCTGCCCGTAGTTGATATTAATCACGCCCGTGGGAATCAGCACCGCTGCCAGGAGCAGAACAGCCGCACCGATGATCAGGATGATCTTTTTGCCGGAAGCTGCGGGGGCCAGCATGCTGGTGCTCCCCACATCGGAGATGGAGAACTTCTCCACCTCGGGGATGGTGGCACCGGCGATGAGCTTGGGAGAGAGATTGGATTCACTGGCCGCGAGGGTCTTTAGAATGGGGAGCAGCCGGCCTGAGAGCTCCTCGACGCTCCGTGGCCGGGACTCCTTCTCTTTTTTCAGACACCATAAAATTATTGCCTCGAGCTCGATATTGATTTCCACCAGCGCAGAGGGCAAATAGGGGGTCTGGGTGATATGGGCCTGTAAAATGGCCATGAAGGAGTCACCCTTGAAGGGGAGCCGCCCCGTGAACATTTCGTAGAGGATGATCCCCAGGGAGTAGATGTCACTGGCCGCATCGACAGACTGGCCCGCACACTGCTCTGGGCTCATATAGAAGGGTGTCCCGATGGGAACCCCTGTCTTTGTGTGCGAAGTGCGGAATCCGTCCTCGGTGAACTTGGCGATACCAAAATCCAGGAGCTTCACATAGTGATCTTCGTGGGGACGTTTCTCCAGGAAGATATTGTCGGGCTTGATGTCGCGGTGAATAATTCCTTTGTCGTGTGCCGCTCCGAGGGCCGACAGAATCTGCCTGAGGATCGTGTACGCCTCCAGGTACGGGACAACCTGAGTCTGCTTGATATAGGTGGTCAGGGTCTGCCCCTCGAGGTACTCCATGACGAAATATTGGGAGCCCTCTTCCATCTCGCCGAAGGAGAAAATATCGACGATGTTGGGATGGTGAATGGCGTTGACCGCTTTGGCCTCGGCCAGAAAGCGCCCCATCATGTCTTTATTTTCCGACAGGGAAGGCTTGAGAACCTTTATGGCTACACGTTTGCCAATGAGGGGATGGACGCCGCCGTAGACAGAACCCATGCCACCGCTGCCCACAATACAGTTGACTTCGTATTCACCCACCCGGCGGCCAATCATCTCGTCCTGGATTTTCTTCACCTTGGTGATTTTCCGGTTGTCCTGGACGGTGAGGGAATCTTCGGGGTTGGGATCACTCTCCGCGGGGTCGACCACCCCGGGGGAGGAGGCATCCCGCAGATCGGGAGTGTTTGTGGAGATCCGGTTTTCACCCTGGGTACGCTCCCGCATTTCTTTCACAGGCGGGGGTGTTCCCATGAGGGTCCGCTGGTTGGCTACAGGGATCTCAAACCCGCATACACAGGCGTTTTCATTTTCTGAAATCTGGACGCCACATTCCGGGCATTTCATGGTCATGGCAGCAAAACCTGGGTTATTCTTTTCATGGCTCGGGGATTGTACCCCCGAATCTGCATGGACGTCAAGAACCTGGGAACAATTCATATTACCAGTTGTTCTTCAAAAAGATAGCAAAGAAGTGTGCCGCTTCAACCAACTTTTTCGGTCCCGGTCCCCGGGAAAATGAACGACCTGTTAATTTCCGTTCACTTTCCCCAACTTTTGTACCAACTTCTCTCTTCTGTTTTTTACGAGGGGGTCGGTGTCCGTTGTGTCCATTCGTGCGATCTCCGACCGGGCACTGAGAAAATCTCTGGCCCAATAGGCCAGCTCTCCCCGCCGGATCCGTTCCGCGGGTCCCAGGTTTCCCATCTCGACACTGACCCGGAGCAGGTGGCTGGTTTTGGGTTTGTCACCGTCCAGGTGGGCAATCTCTCCGTATATGGTGTAAAGAAGCCCGTCCCCCGGCGAGAGGGCCAGAAGGCCATCCATCAAGGTCCGCGCCTCACCCATACTACCATGGGCAGCCAGCAGAAGTGCCAGCGAGGCGGTACCGTACAGTTCCTCCCCGGTCACCCCGAACAGCTCACCCAGAGTACTCTGCCGACTGGCGAGACTCTCGGCTCTGGCAATGATTTCATCATCCGTCATGTCCTGTCGCGGTATTCTTTTTTCCATTTTATTCACACCCTTATGTTCATAATGCTTGCTTTTTTAGTGGTATGCATGGCCTGAATCATGTTGGAGGCAGTGCTCTGCATCTGGTTTAGCCGCTGCATAAGGATCTGGATTCTATTCTCCACGTTCTGGGTGTTGGCCACCTGACTGGAGGTAGCCTGATTCTGCCCCGTGGAGGTACTTTTTGCCAATTTTCCCTGCTCCTTGAGGCAATCCTCGAGCTCACCCCTGATGGAATCACTCACCACACCGGCGATGAGAATAATCTTCTCCTCAATGGAGTAGTTACCGTTGAGGATTGACTGAATTTTTGCCTGGGAATTATTGGAGGCTGCAGTGCCCCCACTGCCGGTGCTCTGGCTGGAATTCTGAAAATCCTTATAGGAGTGTGCCTCATTGAAGGTCATGCCGGCCAGTTTTCCCAGGACCCCCGTAAGAAAGGGGGTAAAGGCCTGCATCCCCTGCATAAAGGGCATGCCCCCGGCGGAACCCTGCCCCGAGAGGAACATGGAGAAGAGCATCCCCTGGGGAGACGAGGCACCCACGCCCATGATGGCAGCCTGCGAGATCATGGGGATGGCAGTATTCAGGAAAGAACCAATATTGAAACTCATGGTGACTCCTTTCGGGCCAGGTATAATCCCCACGGGGAAGACGCGAAGGTAGAGGCCCATGTCCCTTCCGCTGAGATCCTTTTCTGCCCCTGCCGTTGTTTGTTGCGAAAAAAATTATTTTTTCTGGTTTTCCAGGATCAACTTTTTCAAATTCTTGTATTTTTCGTTGTACGGCTGAACCAGGAGGGCGCGCTCGATTTCGTTGCTCGCCAGCTGGTGCATGCCAGAACGCAAAAAGAGCACCGCCCTGAGCCAGGCGAGATGTGAAGAACGCTGAAAATGGGCCAGCGCCTCCTGGGAGCCTCGATAACTGAGCTCCGGGTAGACCCCGTAGCGGATGAGGATGTCGAGATATCCCAACCACTGCTCGGGATTATCCCGGGCACTCTGGGCCCCTTTCTCGGCAAACACCCGCCCATTCTCCTGCCCTTTGGCGCGCCCGGCGGCCGCGAGTATGGCAAAAGCCCGGGCACTGTGCGAACCATAAAGGGAACGGGCGATGGTGTCGTAAACCTTGGTGAAGGTTGCACCTGCCGCAAGATGCAGTTCACCCAGCAAAATCCTGGATGTCAGGGCCGTTTCATCATTGCCCGATGCCAGCTTCTCCAGCGCGGCCATGGCACCGGGGAGACCCAGCGCCAGACGAAGTTTGGTTACAATCAGTCTCCCGCGGGAACTGAGCTTTGCCGTTGTGAGGGTCTTAACCAGCTCCGAGCCCAGGGAAAAAAGCCCATTGGAGACAAACCACTCAAGGCGCCCGAGGCTCTCATCCATCTCCGCCGGGGGCTCGTTGAGATCGGCCTTTCCCCGCTGGAATGAGGCAAGGACCATCAGACGGGTCACATCACCTGCCCCGGAATCCTGTGCCTCACGAAGGTAGGAGAGGGCCTCATCCCAGCGCTCCATTTCAAAAAGCGCCTTCCCCAGGGCATATTTCATGGAGGCGGGGGTCCCTTTGCGTTCATATTTCTGCATCAACTCCTGGGCGGCCCGGTAGCGCCGCATGCGACCAAGTTCCCAGATACGTTTGGCGAGGGGGGGGATGAGCGGCTCCACTTCCTTGATACCCCCAAAATATTTGGGCAACGCCCGAAATGCCGTAATGGTCTGGACAATGTCATTTTGGATAAAAGGGGGCAGCGTCCACCACAATGACCTGGCGATGACCGGCAGGAACTGTTTGAGGAAGGCCCGTCCAAGGGGAGTTGAGGGGATATTTCCCACCTTGAGATCACCGGCGTACATTCGGGCGAAGTGAAATGCCCGGTAGTAAAAAGACCGGGCCAATGGAAAAGAACGCTGGTGGGGGGCTTCCAGTCGCTGGGCCCAGGTATGCCAGAATTCAAAGAGAAAACCCACGGTGTGAATCTGCCGGGACCAGGATGACTCCCCGAAATTGAGCTGGCCCATGGCCTCTTGGGCTTTGAGTATCTGCGCCGCCTCCCGTTCACCCTCTTTGTGACGTCCCAGACCGGAGAAATAACTGCGGCAGGCCGACGCCGCCTTGGGAAACTCGTAGCGGAGAAGATACAGCAGGGTGAGAAAATATTTATGTTCCAGATTTCTGCCGCGGGCCAGTTTCTTGATGACCACTCCGGCCTCTCGTCCACGGGTAATTGTGAGAGCCACAAGGGCGCTGTGGTAGGTCAGAATTTCCCGGGCGCTCAGGGAGTAGGGGAAGGTGGTGACCAGGTACCGCGCAAAGAAAGGATCGCTCCCCTTGATTCGCACGACCTTGTCCAGCGCCCGTGCACGGGCTTCGTCTGATGATGCATCCACATAGGAGAAGAAGTCCTCCGAGGGAGAGTGCATGGGAGCCGTGGGGAACCACGTGGCATAGGAGGAGGGACTCTTCAGAATTTCAATCTTGGGAGGCACGTCAAGGCTGAGACAGTCTCCCCAGGGGGAGAGGGGAGAGAGTGGCTGAAGCCGCCGTTCGAATATCCGCGCCAGGCGGGAATACTTGTACAGGGCCTTTCTGTCGTAGAGATCGTGATGACGGGTCTCTCCCGAGGGCTGGGTCACCGTCAGGGTCCCAAATCTCGGCGCTCCACAACTTACATACCCCCGGGGATCATCCCCGGCTGTGTTATACGCCTCAAAAATTTGCCTGGTCAGTTCCTTCTCTTTGCCCAGAGAGACAATTTTGGGTTCCCCTTTCTCCACGGCGTGAAGGTAGGTCAAATGCCCGTCGGGCTTCACCATGAGGCCGTGCCGGTGTCTGATACCACCCTTTACAACACTGTATTCATAGGTAACGGAGGTGGGCGATGCTCTCAGGGGAGTGGAAAAAAGAAAAACACAGAAAAAAAAATCACGGGCATGAAAAACTCACCGGACTTGAGTCGGCGCAGGAATTCCCGCAAGAGCGAAAAATTCCCTTTCTCCCGGGACATGAAGGCGATGCCATAGAGATCCTCGGAGGGCTTGTTTTTGACCTCTGCTAAAAAAGAGACCGGCCGAACACCACCGGGGACCGTGATCTCCAGAAAAATTTTTTCACCCACCAGATCGTTGCCGCCTTTTGTACGCATGCGGGCACCCCCTTCGGCAATATCGAGGAGGATAGCATCGTGATAAACGGCGGTCTCGATAATGCGAAACCGGATGGGAAGTTCCACACTGAGCCGTGGATGCTTGCGTCTTTTTTCCGGTTTTGAGATCCCCTGTTCAAAAAGACCAACAAGATAGAGCACCTTCTCCAGCTCGTCGGTTTCAACCAGGACAAGGGCACCGCCACGAATCCCTCTGCGGGGCACGGGTCGCCGAAAAGAGATGACCGAGCCCCTGACGAGGGTCTTGTCGTGAACGGATGGAATATGCAATTCCACAATGATTTCCTGCCCTATGGAGAGTTCCTGCACCGTAGGACAGAAGAGGTGGTTATCGTCACCGTTCCAGGCATCAAGAAATTCTTCGGTGTTGAGGTAATTGGCGCGCAGATAATTCATTACTTTTGAGGGATACCAGATTTTGCCTTTCTTCTCAAAGTCAAAATGTAGCGGGTCCCAAAAAAGCACCGATTTTCCAGCAAAAAAATAAAACCATTGATTCAATGTTGCCTTGTCAAGTATGCTCAGTACCCACCAACTTCCACCTGCGGGAGCATGTCATGTCCTTGAGAGCACAATTGAATATGTCACACAATCTATCCGTTCTATTTATGGGCTTTCTGCTGATCGCTCCGGGCTGCACAAAGAAATGCCCCGGCAGAACCGTCGTCTCCTGCCCCAGTGTCCAGAATACCATGACCACCGGGGGTCGGATAAAGATCCCTCGACCCAACATTTTCCTTGATCTGGAGAAGGTGGCCACGGGTTCTTATCTGTCGGGGAGCGTCCGTGGAATCAAGTGGTCCCCCACGGGGAGTCACCTCACCTTCCTCAAGACGGGAGACAGGGGCCTCACCGAGCTGTGGGCCTACAATGTCTCCTCGAGAAATATCTCCCCCCTTGTCAAGAGCGCATCCCTGGTTCAGCGTGTCCACGAGACCGAGAGCGAAAAGGCTTCCCGGGAGCGAAAACGCATAGCCGAGCGGGGTATTGTGAGCTATTTCTGGGCCCCCGACGGCAAGAGCATCCTCTTCCCCCTCTCCGGTGATCTCTATCTCTACACCCTGGCAACGGGAAAAGCCCGCCGCCTGACCAACGACAAGGACCCCGAGATTGATCCCACCTTCAGCCCCGACGGTTCCCACATGGCATGGGTGAAAAAGGGAAACCTCCAGATCCTGAATATTCGCTCGGGCAAGGTCACACCCCTCACCAAGGGTGCCACCAAAACCAGATTCTTCGGCCTCTCGGAGTTCGTGGCCCAGGAGGAAATGGACCGTTACCGTGGCTACTGGTGGGCCCCAGACGGTAAACGTATTGCCTACCTCGATGTGGACGAGTCCAAAGTCCGGGTACGCAAGCGCCTCGATGTGGACGCCGAGGCTTTCCGTGTAAGCTCCCAGCGGTATCCCTCGGTGGCCACCCCCAACGCGTTGGTCAAGGTGGCGGTAGTGACCCTGGCATCAAAGAAATCGGTTTATATGATGCTCCCCGGCTATGAATACATCCCCCGGGTCAAGTGGGTCAACTCAGCCGAAGTCTCCGTCCAGACCCAGAACCGGCAGCAGACCATACTCAAACTGAATGTCTGCGACCCCCGAAAGGGAGCGTGCCGGGTCATTCACACAGAGCGGGACAGCAAATGGGTGGAGCTCCACAAAGACCTGTATTTCATCGATGGAGGCCGGCGCCTCCTGTGGAGCACGGAAAATTACCCTCTGAATTTCGGCGGATCATCCATTGGCAGCGGCAAACTGGCCCGCACCCTGGTGCTCGCCACCCGCACCCAGAAGGGTCGCCTCCTGGCGCCCCACCCCATCCCCATGATGAGCGGGTACACCTTCCATCGCCTCCTGGCCGTCGATGAGAAGCAGCAGATCATTTATTTCTCGGCGTTTGGCGATATGGGTCGTTCCAACCATCTGTTTTCCTACACCTACGGGACACTGCCCACACCCCAAAGCCGCGCCTGGTCCGGAGTTCAGTACCCCAACAGCAACACATCGGGGCTCCGCATAATTACCGGGGCCCTCCGGTTCAATCGCTTTACCATCTCCCCCGACAAGAAAACCTTCCTGGAGACCACCTCCGATATCCAGACCGATACCCAACTGATCATCAAAAACATGGGAGGAAGCCAACTGGCTGTTCTCCCGCAGATCCGCCCCATGGACCCGATCGTGTCCCGCCTCCCCCGCCCGAGCTTCGTCTCCATTCCCCTGTCTGACAAAAATGGCACCGCCCTCAACGGTCTTCTGTTCAGCCCCCGCCCATACGCATCGAGCTCCGTCAAATATCCCGCCATCATCTTTGTCTACGGTGGGCCCCACGGACACATGGTTCGCCGTCAATCCTCAAAATACAACCTCTGGAGCCAGTATCTTGCGGAGCGAGGCTTCTACGTCCTCCATGTGGACGGCAGGGGCGGCCTCTACCGTGATCGTCAGTTCGCCAAGGCACCACACAAGGATTTCGGTTCCTTCGAGGTCATCGACTCCGAGATGGCGGCCCGGTACATGAGCAAGCTCCCCCGGGTGGACGAAAGCCGCATCGGCATCTGGGGATGGAGTTATGGCGGATACGCGGTCCTTGCAGCCCTCTCCGGTACCCGCAACGTCTTCAGAGCGGGTTTCGCCGTCGCTCCACCCACGGACTGGACGCTCTACGACACCCATTACACGGAGCGCTATCTGGGCACCGGCGGCAAATCCAGCGCCCCTTACAAAAAAAGCCTCATAGACTCAGCCCGTCTGCGAAAACTGAGTGCCCCCCTCATGGTTGTCCATGGAATGTCCGATGACAACGTGCTTCTCATCAACTCCTTGAGAATCATCAAAAAAATGCAGGATATCAAGCACCCCTTCGAGATGATGCTCTACCCGGGGAAAGCCCACTCCCTGTGGGGAAACAGCACCCGGGTCCACCTGATCTCGCAGCTCACGGCCTTTTTCATCAACCACCTCTCGCCCCCCTCCTTCACCCCCTGATTCTCACCATGCGGCGCGATGCCAAAACCAGCCAATGACCGGTCGTTTCTCCTGAAAAGAACTGAGAATTCTTGTTTTATAAAAATATAACAACCACTTAAAACTGATGTTTTAAATTTGTGTTTTTTTTACCAATGGGGATTTTTTTTTCCGTATGATGGGGCCAACGGAGGCAACTATGGACACAGCTCCCTATTCAGAACCATATAAAATCAAAGTAGTAGAACAAATAAAACAGATCTCGCGAGAGGAACGGGCGCAAAAAATCAGGGAGGCACACTACAACCTCTTTTTGCTGCACGCTGAGGATGTGTATGTGGATCTCCTCACGGATTCAGGAACCGGAGCCATGAGCGACCGCCAGTGGGGGGCCCTCATGGAGGGGGACGAGAGCTACGCGGGTTCCCGAAGTTTCTTCGCCATGAAAACGGCCATCAACGATATCCTCGGGCTTCCCCATGTGCTCCCTACCCATCAGGGAAGGGCGGCGGAGAATGTACTCTTCTCGGCACTCATCAAAGAGGGAGATGTCATCCCCGGGAACAGCCACTTCGACACCACCAAGGGGCACATCGAGTTCCGCAAAGCGTCAGCCGTTGACTGCACCATCGCCCAGTCCAAAGATCCTTCCCTGAACCATCCCTTCAAGGGCAATGTCGACCTCATGGCACTGGAACAGTGCATCGCACAGCACGGGGCCGGGAGAATCCCCATGGTCATCATCACCATCACCTGTAACTCGGGTGGTGGACAGCCCGTGTCCCTCGAAAACATCAGGGCTGTGGCCGAGATCACTAAAAAACACGGGATTCCGCTGATATTCGACGCAGCAAGGTTTGCAGAGAACGCCTACTTCATCAAGACCAGGGAGTCTGGCTGTGATAACCTCACCATCCGTGAGATTTGCCACGAGATGTTCACCTGTGCCGACGGGTGTACCATGTCGTCCAAAAAAGACGCCATCGTCAACATGGGAGGCTTCATCGCCCTGCGCAGTGAAGAACTCTTTCAGGCCTGCAGCGTCTTCAACATTATCTATGAGGGTTATATCACCTACGGTGGCATGTCCGGACGTGACATGGCGGCTCTGGCCCGGGGGCTCTACGAAGGCACGGAGTTTGACTATCTCCACTCCCGAATCTCCCAGACGGCGTACCTTGGTAAACGCTTGGTGGAAGAGGGAATCCCCGTCCTACATCCCTTCGGCGGCCACGCTATCTACGTCAATGCCCTGGAATTCCTGCCCCACATTCCCCAGGAGCAGTTCCCCGCACAGGTCCTCGGCGTTGAACTCTACATTGAAGGCGGTGTCCGCGGCGTCGAGATAGGCACGGTCCTGGCAGACAGGGATCCCGTCACCCGGGAGAACCGACCCCCCAATATGGAGCTGCTGCGACTTGCCATTCCCCGCCGCGTCTACACCAACAATCACATGGAGGTGGTGGTGTGGGCGCTGAAAAAGGTGTGGCAGCGCAGAGAGCAACTCAAGGGGCTCTCCCTCACCTTCGAGGCGCCAATAATGCGCCACTTCACCGCCCACTTCACTCCTGTCAGTTCCTGAAAAAACCTCACACGGGAGGGGAAAGTTCGGCCCGCTGCTAGTTGCAGTAGTCTACGGCGCCGTTTTCGACACAGGTGAGTCCATAGTCACTGCACTCTTCGTAAAACTCCCAGTGGTAGCAATTATCGAGGCCCTGGGCGCACTCGCGCAGCTCCGTCCCGAAACACCGGTACTCCGGATAGGTGCAGTCATCAACACAATCATATGAGCATTCCGCGGAAAATCCATTTTCTTCACAGATCTGACCATAGTCCGCGCAGTAGTCATAGTCTGTCCAGTAATAACACAGGTCGTAGTCCTCTTCACATGATTGCACCGTGGTGCCGCTGCACCGGTAGAAGCCGTAGCCAGCACACTCGCTGACGCAATTGTATTCGCAGACGGGCGACCCCGATGATTCGTCGCAGACCATTCCCCATGCATCACAGTCGTCGTATTCCTCCCAGTACCTGCAACCGTCGTAGTCTTCTGTGCACTCAACAATGAGATCACCGCTGCACTGCTGCTCATAAAGCGTAGGACACTCATGGAAACATTCAACAGCACAATAGGGTGTCCCGCTGGTATCATCACAGACCTGACCGTAGAGCCCGCAATTGTCCGTGACCTCCCAGTCACGGCACCCGCTGGTCTGCATAACACACTCCTCCACCGCATCTCCATTGCACCGGGAAGACCCCGTAGGGGAACATATATTGGTGCAATTTGAAGTACATACCGCCGTCCCGGTGTGATCTTCGCAGAACTCTCCCGTGAGAGCACAGGAATCCGTGTAGCTCCACTCCAGACAGCCGGCGGCGCTCCAGTTACAGGTCTCGATAACATCGCCGTTGCAGCGGGTCTGGTCCACCACCGTGCAGTCACTCACGCAGGCGGCGCAGGCAGGAGGCCAGGCGCTGTCATCACAGGTCTCTGACGAGAGGCCACAGTCCTCGGTCAGGGAGTATCCGTAGCAACCGCTCGATTGGGTCTCGCAAAACTCTATGCGGGTCCCGTTGCAGCGGTAATCATTGGGGATACACACATCGGCGCAGGTGTCACTGCAGGCCGGACCACCGGCGGCCGAGGGATCACAGGTCCTTCCCGTGATCATACAGTCCACCTGGGTCTGCCACACGTTGCAGCCGGCACCTCCCATGACGCACTCCTCAAGAATGTTTCCGTTACACTGGGTCTCGGTATCGCTGCAGGCATCCACACACACCACACAGGTTGCGACCTCTTCCACCATGCCACACACGAAAGAGTTGTCCTCGCAGTTCTCCTGGAAGCTCCAATGACGACAGCCATCCTCCCCCAGCTCACAGTTCTGTATATTATTGTTGTTACAGCGGGTCTCTCCCTCTGAACAATCATTCACACACGCCTCTACACAATTGGAGAGGTCAAAGGAGCAATCGGTGTTGCAGCCCAGGATCCCGCTCTCAAAGCCGAGATCCATGCAATCCTTGTCAGCAAGGTCCGTCCCGTCACACTCCTCCCCGAAATCACGCACATCATTACCGCACACCACATTGTTTGTGTTGTTTGTATTGTTGATATTATTAGAATTATTCACATTATTGACGTTATTGACGTTATTCGTGGAGGCATCGTCACAGGCCCCAAAGAGCAGCACACCAACCACCAGGGGGAGCAAATAATTTTTCATATCAAATGCCTTTCCGGCCAAAGAATCACACACAGGTGGCCTTCTTTGTTTTGCCATTTACTCTTCAGCGTAGTAAAAAATGGGGGATTGTCGAGAAAAACCTGTATGAAAACGTACCTCGAGTGTTTCAGTTGTTTTATGAACAGTGCCGTCAGGACGGCAAAAACCTTCAGCAATGACAGGGAGTTTCAGGAGAAAGTGAGCCGTGAGATTCTGGGGTTTTTGTCCCTCATTGATCTCTCCCGAACCCCGCCGGAGATGGGCGCATTTATCGAGCACCACATCTTCTCAAGCCTCGCGCTTGACGATCCCTTTGGTCCCCTGCGGTCCCAATATAACAAACTCATGCTCAACCTCCTTCCCCGTTTCCGCCAAGAGGTCACGGCTGCTTCCAGTCCCTTTGAAGCAGCCCTCAGGCTGGCCATAGGGGGGAATATTATCGATTTCGGCAATGAATACACCATGACCGAGGAGCTGGTCCACGAGACCCTCACTTCATCCATGACCGCCACCTTCCACCTGGGCACTCCCGGGGCGCTGGATGCGCTCATCAAGAGGGCCGGAACGATCCTTTATATCGGTGACAACTGTGGAGAGATCGTACTGGATCGACTCTTCATCGAGACCGTGGGGCCAAAAAAATTCACCTTCGCAGTCCGAGGAGCCCCCATCCTCAACGATGTGGTCCGTGAGGACGCCAGGGAGGCTGGTCTCGATACCCTGGTACCTGTGATCGATACAGGCCAGGCCATCCCCGGGGTGGTCCTTTCCAGCGCCTCCGAAGCTTTTCTTCAGGAGTGGGAGGCCTCGGATCTGGTCATCGCCAAGGGCCAGGGAAACTACGAAACTCTCAGTGAAACGCAAAAACCTGTCGCCTTTCTGCTCAAAGCGAAATGCAGCGTGGTCGCCCGCCACCTGAAGGTCCCCCAGGGCTCCATGGTTATCCATCTGGCAAACTGCTAAAAATCGCACCATCCCCATTTTATCTTCCCCTGAGGCCTCGCTGAAAAATAGGTGCACCTCCCGTGGCTTCACATATTTACTCTCCCGGTCCCCCGTGCTATGGTTTATTTATCCAGCAAATTGTTAACGGCAGTTATGCCTGAATTGAGGAATCACCATGAAATTTCTGTTTCTGCTCACTATTATTTTTGTGGTCGCCTGCAGTGAGGAGGTCAGCAGCTCTTCAGAATGCGGAGATAACGTCCTTGATGTTGGGGAAGAGTGTGACGGGACCAATACGGGGGGGGCGCAGTGTTCCGATCACGGGTTTTATTACGGGCCCGTGTCGTGCAACGACGACTGCACCCTGGACCTCTCCTTGTGCAGCAACTCCTGTGGAGACGGCGTCCTTGACGGGAGTGAGGAGTGTGATGATGAGAAATTCGGCGGAGTAACCTGCCAGACCCTCGGATACAACGGCGGAGTCCTCGCGTGTACACTCGCCTGTACCTTTGATGTCACCGACTGTCAGAGCTCCGGTCGCTGTGGCGACGGGACCATTGACGAGTTGGAGGACTGTGAAGGAGAGGACCTCAACGGATCCACCTGCGAAGATCTCGGGTTTGACGGGGGAACGCTCCGCTGCGCTTCCGACTGTTCCTACGATGACTCCTTTTGTCTCCATGTTGGGTGTGGGGACTTTATTCAGGCGGGCAATGAGGAGTGTGACGGGACCGATTATGGTGGCCAGTCCTGCGGGACCCTGGGGTATTACGGGGGTGACGTGACCTGTAACGAAAACTGCACGCTGGATATTTCCGACTGTGAATCCCACGGGTGGTGTGGTGACGGAACAGCCAACGGAGATGAAGAGTGCGACGCTGATGATCTCATGGATCAAGCATGCAGTGACCTTGGGTACCACGGTGGGGCGCTCACCTGTTCCCCCGCATGTGAACTGATTCTCACGGACTGTTACAGTTACGGCACCTGTGGTGACGGGATTGTCAACGAGCCCTATGAAACATGTGATGGTTCCAGCATGGGCGCCTTCTCAACCTGTGAGGACAACCCGACAGAGAACTATTACAACGGCACCCACACACCCACCTGTACCCCGGAGTGCACCGTGGACTTCGGAGACTGCCCGCTCAACGGGAGCTGCGGTGACGGAATCAGGCAGGCTGCCTACGAGGAGTGTGAAGGTGCCTTCCTGGGAAGTGCCACCTGCGGCTCAGTCAACCCCGGCTCCACAGGGACACTCACCTGCAATGCAAATTGTTCCTTCAACACCAGCCTCTGTACGGGAACCTGTGATGGTGCAGCCCTGGAGCCCGGTGAAATGTGCGACGGGTCTTTGTTCCCCGGGGGGCAGGACTGCGGTGATTACGGTTACAATCCCGGGCCCGCGGCTCTCACCTGTGTGGACTGCGAGAGCATCGATGACAGCTCCTGTGTCTCCAACGGATACTGTGGGGACAACATCCTCCAGTCTCCCTACGAAAAATGCGATTATTCAACGGCCCCCTCATGCACAAGCCTTGGGTATGAAGCAGGAACAACAGCTCCCTGCGTCGATTGTGAGGTGGACACCTCGGCGTGCCACAACACCAGCCCCGGGATTGTGGGGGATGCCTGTACCAGTGTCGCTCAGTGCGATGAATTCACGGGGACCACTCTCAATAATATGTGCCTGACATCCCTGGGAGGAAGCCCTGTTCTTGGCGGGTACTGCACCGCCGTGTGCACGGGTATTTCGGATCATCGCTGCGCAGTCAACGGAGGCCTGTGCATGCCCAATCCCATCAATTCGCTGAATTACTGCATGAAACCTTGCCGTGACAATGCCGACTGTACGCGCACCGGGTACACCTGCCACATGTATATAGAGGGTTCCGGAACATATTATTTCTGCATGCCATGACAGGGAAGGCTCCAGTATTCACTCCCCCATCTTTCGTTCCACGACCCCGGATCATCTCACGGCAATGAACTCCAGCTCCACCAAAGCCCCCTTGGGGAGCGCCGACACCTCCACCGTGGAGCGGGCGGGACGGTGATCGCCAAAAAATTCCGCGTACAGCCCATTGACCGTGGCAAAATCTCCCAAATTACCGAGAAACACCGTGGTCTTGATCACGTCTTCCTTTTTGCACCCCGCCTCCTGCAGAATGGCCAGAGCGTTGTCGAGCACCTGCCGGGTCTGTCCGTGGACCGTGTCAGAAACAAGATCCCCCGAGAGGGGCGAAATCCCGATGATCCCGGATGAATAAACGGTACCCCCCTGGGCAACGGCCTGAGAATAGGGACCGATAGCGGCAGGAGCCTTCGGTGTGTTGATAAATTCCATGCTTTTGTTCCTTTCTTCACGGATTATTCGTAGAAAAATATTGGTAATAGTCGAAAAAAAAGTTTACAAAAGGGGCCAGGAAAGGTCCACTCCATGTTGCAGTTGCAGGAATCTCCGGTCCAGAAATTCACTTCCATGGGTATGCGGGTCCTTTTTCTTGTTCCCATCCCCTGTCTTATCCTCTCTTCATGGCGACAGGGCAAGCCCTCCTGGGCGTTTTCTCTGGGGCTCATTCTGTTTTCTACCTTTGTGTGGGCCATCTGGGAGTTCCTTTTTTACTCCCTTCGGCAGAGACTGCTCAGGGCCAGGAGGGCCCTGGTGGGATGCAACCACATGATGAAGAAGCTTCAGACCTGTATTTTTCTGGTCCACGACAGCGAGGTTTTTCACCTGGGGGGCGCCATGTGGGAGGAGTGTCCCGAACACCTCCCGAAACAAATATCCGGTGTGTCCACCCTGCTGTCAGCCTATCCCTTCCTGAAACACAGCCTGCAGTGCGCTTTGTCCGGCCAGCCAATGGATGAGACAGTCATCTTCGGGGATCACTTCTTCGAGGTGGTGTGCCACCCAATGTCTTCCGGAGGAAGCAGCCGGCCGTGTATCCTGTGCATGATCAGGAACATTACCTTCCTGAAAAAAAGTCAGGATGAGCGATCCTATTTTGCGAAACGGCTGGAGCAGGCGGGACGCATGGAGGCGCTGGGAACCCTCGCCGGTGGGTTTGCCCATGACTTCAACAACATCATCTTCAGCGCCATCGGGTTTACCGAAATGGCCATGGAGCAAACCTCCACAGACACCAAACTCCACACATGCCTGACCCAGATCTCCCTCTCCTGTTCCCGGGCAAAAGAGCTGGTGGAGCAGATCTCGCTTTTCTCCGGCAGATCCATGGGAGAGAAGCAGCGTCTGCGACTCCATCCACTCATTAAAAGCCTCGCAAAACGGATTGTGCGGGATCACAGTGTTCGAGTGAAGCTCCGTTTCTATCTGGATGAGGAGACACCCCCCGTCTTCATGGATCCCACTGCCATGCACCTGGTCCTTTTTCACGTGATTGACAACGCAGTGAGGTCCATGGACGAAGAGGGCGGGGCCCTCACCTGCACGCTCTCCCTCGTGGGCGGCAGTCACGGTGACACACAGGACCGGGTTAAAATCACCATTAAAGATACGGGGTGCGGGATGAATGAGGAGACCCGGAAACGTATCTTCGATCCCTACTTCACCACCAGGCCCCCCGGTGAAGGCATGGGACTGGGGCTCGCCACGGCCTATGGAATTCTGTCCCAAAATGGCGGCTGGACCGAGGTAGAGAGCGTACCCCGGGAGGGAACAACCTTCACTTTCTACCTGCCGCCCTGCAGCACTGAACATTGTGAAACTGAGGAACCGCTCTCAACCGATAATCCCCGGGGAACTGAGCACATCCTGGTGGTTGATGATGAGCCGCAGATCGAGACTCTGCTCCGCATCACCCTTGAATCACTGGGCTACCGGGTCACCTCAACCACCAAACCCCAGCAGGCGCTGGCAGATCTCACCCAATCACTCCAGAGCTTTGATCTGCTGGTAACAGACCGCGTCATGCCGGGAATAACAGGAGAAGAGCTCACCGCCTTGGTGAATAAGATGGCCCCGGATTTTCCGGTACTCATGCTCACGGGTCAGGGCTTTGTCGCACCCCCAACCGGGGGGAATTCTCCCCATTTCGATCTACTGTACAAGCCAACCAGAAAAAAAGAGCTCGCCCATAAGGTACGGGCGCTCCTCGATAAAGGAACCCATGGCACGGATACTCCTCATTGACGATGATTTTCAGATACGGCTCATGCTCCGGATGACCTTCGAAGAGGCAGGGTATACCGTTGAGGTGGCCGAAAACGGAAAAGAGGGGATAGCAAAATGTGCAGCCTTTGATCCCCAGGTTATCATCACCGATATAATCATGCCCGAGATGGACGGTACAGAGACAATAATGAAGCTCTCAAAGAGTCACCCAAACACAAAGATCATTGCCATTTCCGGTGGTGGCAGAAACTCCCCGGAGGGGTATCTCTTTGTGGCAAAACAGCTCGGAGCTGATATGACCTTCTTTAAGCCCATTGACCGCAGTAAATTGCTCGAAGCGGTGGCCCAATTGATTCCCGGGGAGATCAGTCAATCGTAGTCGGTGTTTCGGTTTCATTATCATTTTGCATGTGTATCTTCCCATTTCAGGCCCTGAACATCAATACCGAAGCGCTTTATTTTATTATAGATAGTACCCCTGGAAACCCCAAGGTCCCTGGCAGTCCTGGTGGCGGAGTATCCGTTCCTCCGAAGACTCCCCAGCAGCCAGGTGCGCTCCATTTCATCCAGCGATGTTCCCTCGGGGGGCAGGTTAAACCCTTGCGGAGTGGCCAAAGGTTTTGACACAGGCTGCTCAATGAGCACGGCGGGAATGGAGTCAATCAACTTAACTCCCTGGGGAACCACATTGACCTCGGCCTCGACGATATGTTCCAGTTCCCGGATATTTCCCGGCCACTGATAGGTCATCATCCGTTCAAGAACCTTCGGGCCAAAGCGCTCCACTTTCTTTCCCATTTTTCCCGCGAAGCGCTCCAGAAAAACCTGGGCAAGCCGGGGAATATCGGCCGCACGATCTCGCAGCGGAGGGATATGAAGGTGCATCACTCTGAGGCGGTATAACAGATCGGAGCGAAACTGATTGATCTCCACCAGCCGCTCCAGGGGGCGATTTGTCGTGGAGATAATGCGCACATCAAACAGGTACTCCAGGGTCCCTCCGATGCGCCGATACTGGCGTTCCTGAAGAACCCTGAGGAGTTTTGCCTGCATCTCCAGGGGCATATCGCCTATTTCATCAAGCAACAGAGTACCCCCTTCTGCCAGTTCAAATTTTCCCGGTTTCCCACCCCTCACCGCCCCGGTAAAGGAGCCCTCTTCATACCCGAACAGTTCACTCTCCAGCAGTTCGCCCGGGATGGCAGCACAGTTGATGGCGATAAATGGCCCTTCACTCCGGTTCCCCGCGTTGTGGACCGCCTGGGCAAAAACTTCCTTTCCCGTCCCGCTCTCGCCGGTGATAAGAATATCTGACTCCGCCTGGGCAGCAATCCGTGCCAACTTCACCTGAGCCATGAAGGCAGGATCGTTCCCTGTGAGATGCTCGAAGGTGTAGCGGGGAGCAGGGACGGCAATGGAGTGAACCGCCTTCTTCACCTTGCGCAACTCGGTCATGGTGATGACCTCCCCTGCGGTCTCCCCGAGGTGATCCGTGAGAGGCCGCGAGATGGTCAGCACCTCTCCACGGGGAAAGCGCAGGAGCGTCTCCGTACGCAACCGTTTCAAGTCACTGGGCAGGTTAATGGGGAGTGTATCGAAGGGGACCCCCAGAATCTTATTTTTCGGCATGTCAAAGAGCGCGATTGCGGCGCGGTTGATGGACATCACCTGCCGATGACGGTTCAGGGTGATCACGCCATCTGAGATAGCATCCAGAGTGGCCTCCATATTAATCGCCGTCACTCGGGAAATGCGCTGCATGCGATAATTGTCCAGGAGGGTCCCGACCTGCAGAATCAGGGACTCTATCATGGTGATATCCATGGGGGAGAGCTTGCTGCCCGACTTGCGCTTGTCACAGTAAATGACGCCGTAACAGGCATTCCCTGCACGCACGGGGAGGGCCGTCACGTGGGGATCAGACGAAGATGAGACCTGAACTGCCTTGCGGGTCTTGAAGGGGAAAAAGTCGGGGACAACTGCTTCATCCGAATTCAACACCATCAGCGCTATCCGGTGCCAGGTATCGAGGGGAGTGCCTCTGATGATGGAGCCCCGAATTTGCGATTCCGGCGCATTGGGCAAGAAGGCCACTCCATCGGACTCCACAACCTCCATGATAATACCCAGCGTTGTCCCCATAAGAAGATCCTCTTCCAGGATGGAACTGAGCTTACGCCCGTATTCCACAAGGCGCTCCAGTTTTTTCCGCTCAACCCCCATCTGATTGGCGGACTCCACCAGCTCCCGTCGTTTTTTCTCCAGATCCATGAGTGTGTGGTGTGTGGTCAGAAAGTTACCGATGACATGCTCCACCGACTGTTCCACATCCACCCAGTGATTCTCTGGGGCTCCCAGGTGGATCTCCATCAGTTTTTTCAAATCCTCATCCAGATTTTTCGCAAGACGCCCCAGAAAGTAGGATAATCGACTGGAGTGTTCGTTGATCTCCCGGTTTCCCAGTTGATCGGACTCTCTGCGTCCGAATTTTTTGAACCCCTGATTGGTCCGCTCCAGGTCCCGAACCGTCCCACATTGGTGATAGAGCGTGAGGGCCCGGGCAAAATACCAGGCCGGAGGCCGAGACTGATCTCTAACAAGACTGCTTCCCACGCGCCCCAGCTCCCGCCCGACAAAATTTCCAGCGGCCAGATAGAGGGCAGCCTCATAAAACTGGTTCCCCTCTATGTTGCAATTCTCAATGGCAATATTGAAGTACTTGAGGGCGTTCTCTCCATCGCCGTTTTCCGCCATGGCCAGCGCCAAGGCATGGTACGCCTCGACTCCCAGCAGCGCATTATGCTCGGCGGATATTTCCTTGAGCGCTCTGTGGGCGGCCTCCAGAGCGGCCTCGGCATACCCCGACTGCTGACTGATCCTGCTCCGGAGTATAAAGCACTCTATTTCCAACTCCTTGTTGTACCAGGTCCCCAGAAGGGACTGTGCCCACACAAGAAGAGAGTCGGCCTCATCGAGCGAGTTGGTCGCAAGCTTCAGTCTCGTTTCAATCAGAGAAAAGGCGATGCTCTGATCCTTGTCGAAAACACGGTCAGCCAGCTCACGCCCCTCCATGATAAATCTCTCGCTCTCGGCGAATTTGGAGAGCTCCAGGGTGCAGCGCGCCAGCATGAGCAGGATTTTACCCCGATCACCCCCATCCCGGCGCACAAGAAGATCCGCATAGTAGAGCAGGGCCAGGGAATGATGATAAAAACCCTTCTCCATATACCGCTGGCACACACCGAGGAGTTCGGTTGTATCCCGGGGCAGTATGATGCCAGGTTCCTTATGGGAATTTTTTTTGTTCATTTTTTATCCCATCTTGTACAAAATCTGAACAATTATCCCATAATTCCCCTTTCATTTCAATCCCTTTTTTGCCATCTAAAAAACCACTAAAATTCCTCAATCAGGAAACCGGCTTATTGAGAACCTTTCGGATATGCAATGACAGCTCATTGATATCATATGGTTTCTGGATATAATCAAGGCAACCTTCCGTCATGAGTTCCTGAGCTGCCCCCTCGTAGGTGTACCCTGAGGTGAGAAGCACACGCATGGAGGGGACAATCTGACGAACACTCCGGAAGGTCTCCGTACCGTCCATATCGGGCATGATCATATCCATAACAATCAAATCAATCGCTTCACCCATCTCCCTGACCCGGTTGACCGCCTCACGTCCACTCTCGGCGAGGATGACCTGGTATCCCAACTTGGCGAGCATACTTCCGGCCGTTTTCAGAATAATTTCTTCATCGTCCACCAACAGCACGGTCTCGCTGCCCCGAAGAATTTCACCGGTCGCGGGGGTCATTTCCCGGGCCACATCATGGGCCACGGGGAAATAGAGGAAGAAACTGGACCCCCTGTCAAGCTCCGAGGTAACATTCACAAAGCCCCCGTGGTTCTTCACTACACCATACACAGAGGCCAGGCCGATCCCCGATGAACGGGAGCTGTCCTCCGCGAACTGCGGCTCAAAAATATGCTCCAGGATCTCCTTTTTGATACCATGTCCCGAATCCTTCACCACCACTTCCACATAATACCCTGCGGTCGCAAGATAGATGGACGCCTGCCGCTCATTGATCTCCATATTTCCGGTACTTATCTCGATGGTCCCCCCCTTCTCCATGGCCTGGGAGGCATTCACCAGCAGGTTCATGAGCGCCTGCTCTATCTGACTCTTCATCCCTTCAATGGGCAGAAGATTTTTGCCCGGGAAGGTCTTGACCTGAATCTCCTTGTGGGCTCTGGAGAACAGTCTCACGGTCTCGTCAATGAGCTCATCCAGTTGAATGGAGACCTGCTCATGGGCACCACCACGGGCAAACCGCAAAAGCTGCCTGGTCAGTTTAGACCCGCTGACAATATACTGTTTAATACTCTCCAGGCGCATATAGTCCGGGTCGTCGCGCTCTTTCTCGTGCAGCAGGATCGACACATTCCCCATCATGGCCATTAAAAGGTTGTTGAAATCGTGTGCTATTCCTCCCGCGAGAGCTCCCGTCGCCTCCATCCGCTGCAAATACTGGAGCTGTCTGTCACGCTCACCGTCACTGACATGCTCCTCAACCCGCTTCCTGATACATCCGATGATGCTGGCCAAAAGCGTAAACACGGGCAGCGTTTCTTCAGCATCCATGGTGGTGCCGGGAAATGCAAAACAGAGCACACCCCTGATCTCCTCATGGCAGGGGACAGGAACAGCCACATTTCTGTGGGATTTTTCCTCGGGAGCCTCAATGATCACCGGCTCGCCCAGGAGCGCCTTGGCCAACTCCGGTGGAAGATCTCCGAAAATTTTATTTGGGGAAGTCCCCGGGGAATCCCACCGCGCAACCGGACGCAGCAGGTTGTCGTCATTGAGGAGAAACACGGAGATTGCCGTGGCCCCCGTATGGGGAGCTACCATCTCCAGGTAGCCGTTGTACGAGAAGTCTCCCCGGGAGTCGTAGTGCTCATTGGCGCGTCCCAGAACATCAAGCAGTGATAACATACCGGAAGATAAAGGAAAACCTGTTTTTAATCCACTCATGATAACCGCAATCCTTCACAGCAGGACAGACAGGCGACGTATGCCCCATGGAAACCACCATTACAATCACTGAAGTTTACAGGAGACCCTAAAAAAAGAGAAGCACAAATTAACGCCATGGCGCCAGAATTCCTTGAGAAAGATTGGAGTTCGCGCCATCGCGCCGATTGAACACAAAACGCATCTTTGTGACCTTTTGCTTGTCTTTTTATGGAAGGTCGGTAAATTTCTCCTCTGCTAGGAGGAAACATGAACAGAACATCATTTTCAATAATTGTCACGCTGATGGCCACCCTGGTCCTTTCCGGGTGCCAGAAAAAATCAGACAAATCCAAGGAATCCAAACAGGATAAAACCACCAGGGGGCTTATAAACACGGGTGAGGCGGCCGTGGACAAGGCCATAAAATCACAAAAGCCCGTAGTGATAATCAACACTTCTCTGGGCACAATAGAGGTGGAGCTTGACGCGGTCAAGGCACCCGTCACCAGCCGCAATTTTCTTCGATATGTGGTCCGCGGCCATTACACCAACACGATCTTTCACCGGGTCATGTCAAATTTCATGATCCAGGGTGGTGGCTTCACTACGGAGAAAATCGAAAAGGGAGACCTGCTCGAGCCCATCAAGAACGAAGCAGGGAACGGGCTCTCCAATGTTCGGGGAACCATCGCCATGGCGAGGACACCCAACCCCAACAGCGCCAAAGCCCAGTTCTTCATTAACGTCAAAAATAACGACAAGCTCGACAGAGCCAACTCCCGGGACGGTTTCGGATATGCCGTTTTCGGAAAGGTAATCAACGGCATGGACGTTGTCGACAAGATCCGATACGTCCGTGTCTCCAACCAGGGAGGCCCCTTCGCCAATCTCCCTGATACCATGGTGGTCATCAAGGGCATGAAGATTAAGTAGATGCCCTTTAGCCCCAAAAAAGGTTTTGAATGGATGATTCGAGAGCGCCTCTCCAGCCGGGCGAGCAGATTTTTCAACGTAAACACCCCGAAGGCCTGGAAAAAGGTCAGCAGGATTCTCTGTGGCTGGAGATAGCACAGACCTCCATTCTCATTGAAACCTTCTTCGGACCGGCGCCAACTCCCTTCATCAGCGGGCGCATGGCTCCCTTCTCCATCAAACCCCGAAACCCTGAAATCATTCTGAGTATCACCTTCGATGACTCTCTTGTCCCCTTCACGGCCTCCTCGGAAATCGTCGCCGAGCGTAGTGGCGGGGACCTCCTCTTTTGTGCCCCCCAGTACCGGTTGCAACTGAGCCTGAGTCCGGGAGCAGTTACCCGGGGAACCGTCGTTTGCAGGGGCAGCTTTGAACAGATCCTGGGAGCCCTGAGGCTGGCCCTCGCGCACCACCTGGTCTTCACGGGCAGGGGATTTTTGCTCCACGCTTCGTGTGTTCTTGTGGGGGACACGGCCCACCTCTTTCCCGGTCCCTCGGGGACCGGGAAAAGCACTGCCATATCCAGGGCTCCGGGCACCATCCTCGCCGACGAAATTACCGCGCTCACGGTTTCCCCCGGAGGGATTCTGCGGGCGAGCGGGACTCCCTTCGGCAATCGCCTGCAGCCTTCATCGCTCCATTGCCCGCAACTTATCATCCACAAAATTGTCCATGCACAGGAAAACCGAGCCCTTCCCACCACGGCGGGAAGAATTGTTTCGATTTTACTGGAGTCTCTGGTGTTTTCTCCCACAGATGACGCCGAAGGCCAGATTATACTGGATTTGCTGATGAAAATCATCGATGGCTGCTCCTACGACATACTCCACCTGCGTGCCGATGGCAGCTTCTGGAGACCATACCTCCCCACGGGTGAAACAAAATGACGACCTATCGCATACCCAAAGGCATCGCCAGCAGGAAGCTCAGTGAGGAATTTTTCCTCCTCTCTCCCAAAACCTCCACCATGCACACGCTGAACCCCATGGGCTCAGCCATGCTGACCCTCCTCTCCAATGGAAAATCTCCACGGGAGATCGGCGAGATCCTCAGTCAGGAATTCGACGCCAGGGCCGAGACAATAGAAAAAGATGCCAATGACCTGGTCACACTGCTGCTGGATCAGGGACTCCTTGAAGTCACCGGGGAAAAGGAGTAGCTGTGACCATCTGGGAGAGATTCCGATATGAGACCGCCGCACAGGGCAAAATTACCGCGCTGGATCTGGAGTTGACCAAGCGGTGCAATCTCTCCTGTGCCCATTGCTACAAGCTCCGGGGACCGCAGATGATGGACGGGTCGCTGTTTCACCGGGTCCTGGACCAGGCGAGGGAGCTTGGAATTTTCATGATCGGGTTCAATGGGGGTGAACCCCTGTCCCATCCACAGTTTCTCCCCTTCGCCCGGCGAGTCCTGGAGGAGGGTATTTTCCTGACCCTGGTCACCAACGGCACGCTCATAACAGAGCAGATGGTCCATGAACTCTCGGCGTGGAAGGGGATTCGTTTTCAGGTGTCACTGTATGGACACGATCCCGCCTCTTTCTCGGCGCTCACCGGGGCTCCCGGTTCCCTGTGGGAGAAGGCGCTTCATTCTCTGGAGCTCATTCGCGGGGCAGGGTTCCACCTGGAGGTGATCCTCCTGGCGGTTGATCAGGAGATCGCCCACATCGGTGGGTTCATGGCATCCCTGAAAAATCAGGGGTTTGACACATGGGTAAATCCCATCCTCTTTCCCAGGGAGGACGGCGATGAGACGCCCCTGAAGTTTGCCCTTTCCAATGAAAATTATCTAAAACTCTCCCAACTGGAAGACTACAACCCCATTCCCCGCTGCGAAGGAAACTGTCAGGCCTGTGGCGCCGGGGTCTCATCACTGTCGGTGGATGTCTTCGGGAATATTGTCCCCTGCCTTCTTATCCGTGAGTCACTGGGAAAAATCCCAAATACTTCCCTGGCAGATGCCCTTGGTGGGGAGACCCTTAAAAACTTCATAAAAAAGAATTCCATCCCACCCCAGTGTGTAGAGTGCGATTATTATCCCCACTGCGTTCGCTGCCCCGGCGCTTCCGTGTTCACTACAGGATTGCTCACGGGCATCTCTGGGGAGACCTGCCGCATGGCCAGGTTGCGGCAAATTTTCCACTCGAGCCACCACCCGGACCATCACTGACATTAACCATAACAGAAAGCAATTGGGTACTTGCTCATTTTTCGTTAGATACTAAACTGGATTAACGATATTATCTATGCTCCTGAAATTGGATCGGCCATCCCGATCATTAAACCCAAAGGGAATCCCTGGAGGTAACCATGCGACATCTGGCACTATTCTTATTGGTAATATGGACATTGGGCGCCGTCTCCTGTGATGACGACAGCAACAATTCCAATAACATCAACAACACAAACAACACAAATTGTGACTGCCAGGTGACCATCGACACCATCAATGGTCGG
This sequence comes from Myxococcota bacterium, assembly GCA_018821745.1. Taxonomy (GTDB): domain Bacteria; phylum Myxococcota_A; class Polyangia; order HGW-17; family HGW-17; genus SZUA-580. The sequence goes on from JAHJLU010000383.1 coordinate 25,827, forward strand.
GACCTGATGACCGTGAACAACCTTATCCAGGATCAGGACGACCAGGATGTAAACACCGCCGGGTTCCAGATTGAGGTGGCGGTTTCCTTCTCACAGACTGCCCCCTGTGTCCCTGAAGACGGCTCCACTGCCAGACTCTCGGGAGGCGTCGAGACCATGCAGGCCACCATAACCAACGGGCAGGCGGTCTTCTCCGGATACTCCATCCCATCGGGGAACGGAGTCCTCCAACTTATCGCCTCCGCCGGCGGCTGCTCCTCTGAACCCACAGATATCCTGCTCTCCACCACCCCGGTCCCCATCTGCGCCATCGTCTCCGGGGTCACCTCCGGGACCAGCTACTCCTGTGAAAACGACGACGAAGTTCCGGGGCAACTTGGTCTTCAGCGACTCATAACCGCCCAGTGCTCCAATGTGGCCCAGGGCACCACCGTCAACTTCCTGGTGGACGGCAACATGCAAGCTTCCGGCGTCACGGGTGTCACGGGCCAGGTGAGCGCCCAGGTGACCTTCCCGGTGACGGCCATCTGCAAAGACACGGTGATCGTCTCCCTCTCGGGTGAATACGACGGCGCCACCCTCGAAGACGCAATCGCTACGGGTGAAGCCTGCTGCCTCGGCGCCATCCCCTGCTCCATGGGATGGATCGAAGGGACCCACTTCGTGACGGGCACACCCGCAGGAGTCGACACCATGAACGTCGCCACCGATATGGAATCGACCACAGCGGACCACCAGAACCAGTACCAGATCACTACCAACCGAAGCGAAGTCTCCAGTATCGCCCTTATGGCCGATGACGGTTCGGGGACCTTCACCCAGGTGTGCGGCTCCACGTCACTCACCGCCAACACCGTGACGCTTGACTGCACAATCCCCGACGGCACCGTGGCTATCAAACCCGTCTGCACCATTACGGGTGAGACCACTCCCTTCGAAGATGCGAGCCAGCACCACACGGTATACGTTGACACCATCCCTCCCACATACGCATCCGATTTTTCCTGCAATGTCTCCAACGCACACGAGGTCGACATCTCCTGCGCCTGGACCATCCCCGGTACCGCCGGCACCGGTGAAGAAATCTTCGGCACTATTGTTCGATACACCGACACATACGACTCCACCGCAACATGCCTCGCCGACTCCTTCGGCCTCTTTGACACCGGCTGGTCAACCCTTGATGATGCGCCTGGCCTTTCAACTCTCGATGGAGCAGGAATCCCCGGTGAAGCCAAAAATCACACCTTCACCCCCTTCTCCCCCGGCCCCGGCTACTGCATGGGCGAGAAGCTCATGGACTTCGGCGGCAATCTCTCCCAGGGGACAGGCGTCTCCTGGACCGGCGCGGTCTACCCAACCATGCAGACCATCCCCGGCTACAGTGATGACTCCCAGTACGGCAGCGCCCTGGCCACGGTGGATCTCAACTGCGACGGCCTCAAAGATCTCGTTGTAGGGGCCCCCATCGGCCACTACGATGCAGCCTGCGGCGGTGACGGTTTCTGTGAAGGCGACGGCAAGGTCTTCGCCTATTTTGCCAAATCCACGGGCGGCTACAGCAGCACCCCCGACATCGTCATGACCCACGATCCCGATCTGGGCTACGACACCTATTTCAACTTCGGCATCGCCATGGCAGGGATCGGCAATTTTTCCCGGCACACCGCCATCGGCAACGACAGCCCTGCCTGCGAGGATCTCGCCGTGAGCGCCCTCTATATGTTAAACGAAGATTTCTATTATACTGGAGAGGTCTACATCCTCAAGGGGCGACCCGACTGGACCGGCTTTGGGCAGATCTCCACCAAAACCGACGACGCCACCTCCTTTGACATGGTCATTAAATATCGCCGGGGTGCCAGCGATTACTCTGATAACTATTATTTCTATGAAGAGTTCGGGATTAGCCTCGCGGCCATCGGCGACTTCAACGGCGACGGCTTCGGAGATATGGCCATCGGGGCCCCCGGAGCCATGCCCTCTGGCGCCGTCTACGGCCTTTTTAGTCGCCCCATCCCCTTCAAGGCCGGCACCAACCCGCCCGTCTACCTTGAAGCCCCCGCCCAGATGAGCTTCAGCCTCCTGGGGAACTCCACCCTCTCCGCCACGGTTGCCCCCTATGTCTCTGACTACGAGTTCCTGGGGTGGTCCATGTCCGCTTTGGGAGACTACAACGGCGACGGCTACGACGACATGCTGGTGGGCGCTCCCGGCTGCGGTGGACTCTGGGGCTACGGAACCTGGGGCGGAACCACCAACGCTCCCGGCAAAGCCTTCATCATCCTGGGGGGTACCGGCGACAGCACCACCTTCGACTCCGTGACCTACAGCGGCACCAGACTCTTTACCCTCACCCAGGACACGGCGACCATCCCCGGAACCAGCTGCTTCGGCTGGAAGGTGGCGGGGTTTGGCGACATCAACGACGATGGCCTCCTGGACTTCGGCGTCTCCGATCGCAATTATGATATGCCCGGTTCTTCGGGAGTCGGCAACTTTGAGGGGGCCTTGTTTGTCTACTTCGGTGATGGAACCGTCGGCGATCTCCAGACCTCCGACGCCGGGATGAAAATGCGCAGCGAAAACGAACTCACCGTCTCCTCCGATAACTTTGGCGTCGCCGTGGCCCGCTCCGTGGAGACGGTCAACACCCCCATGGGCGACTTCAACAACGACGGCATCCCCGACATCCTCGTGGGTGCACAGCACTTTGACACATATCACGGCAGCACCTTTGTGTGGTACGGTGACGTCACGCTGGTGCCCAACTACCAGCCCGACAACTGGATCACCTACGAAGAGGCCACCTTCTGGTTCACCCCCCCCTCCCCCAACGGGTACTGGGGAGTGACCACCATCTGGCTGGGTGATTCCAACAACGACGGCTACTCCGATATCGCCATCGGAGACCCCGTCTGGGACACCTTTTATTCAGGCGGTGGTTCTAATCCCAACAGGGGGCGCGTCACCATCATCTACTAGATGGAGGCACAAAAGGAGACTATAGATGGAAAATTCATCGACACAAACACCCGAAAGTCGGACTGACAAACAGAAGAAACCCTACACTCCGCCACAACTGTTGAGTGAGAAGGTCTTTGCCACCGACGCCCTGGGAGGGTGCCGCATGGCATCGTTCGCCGACGGTTGTGGCACGCGCCGCGATGTCTACCTCTCCTCCCTCTGATCACATGCCCTCTCTAGCGCTCACCCTCATCTCGTCCTCCATGGCACCCACCATCACCGAGGGGCAGACCGTCTGGTCCACCCCCTGCGTTTCCCCTTGTGCAGGGCAGATTGTGGTTATCCCCAGGGGCACCATCTATGTGGTCCACCGGCTGGTGCTGCGCTTCCCCGCCCCCTTTTCCCGGTGGGGCCTCGAGCGGGGTGACAATGAAAAATTTCCCCGCCTCGTTCACCTGAAGAAGCTGGCAGGCGTTGTGATCATGCCTGAACTCGGGCCCTCTCCCACCCGCCGAAACCCCCTGGGAGAGCTGTGGTGGTGGGGACGCAGCATGGGAGGAAACCTCTATTACCGAATGATCACTCGCCTGCCGGTTATTGGAGCCATCCATGCCGGTGCTTGACAGGCCCCCCAGAACCATTGGAGTCACAGGCGGAATCGGATCAGGCAAGTCCACCTTCTCCAAAATGCTGGCCAGCCTTGGTGGTATTCATCTTGACGGCGATCAACTGGCGAGAAAAGCCGTGGAACCCGGCAGTGAAGGTCTCCGTCAGGTGCGAGACCGTTTTGGACCGCAAATTCTAATGGACGACGGGACCCTCAATCGGAGAGCGCTGGGAGCCCTGGTATTTTGCGACCACGCCGCTCTGGCCGATCTGGAGGCCATTTTACACCCCCTCATCGGTGATCTCCTGAAAGCCACAATAAAAACCGGGCCCTATCCCATTATCTATGAGGCCACCCTGTTGTTTGAGGCAGGCCATCACCATTTCACGGATCTCACGGTCACGGTGGTGGCACCCCGTGAGATCACCCTCGCCCGCGTTGCAATCCGGGACAGTCTGGGGGTTCCACAAATCAGGGACCGTCTCAATTCCCAGCACGACGACTCCTATCGTCTGAACCTCTCCGATATTGCCGTTCATAATAACAACGATCTTGAAAGTCTCGAGCAAAAAGCCCGTACCCTCCACGGGGACATTCTGCGGGGATCCTTCAAGAGCGTCTACTGAAATGGATCCCTCAAAACATCTGTATAAGAGCATGGAGGCCCTCGTTGTCCTGGCGCTGGAGCAGCTTGTTCCACCTCGAACCGTGTGGTGGAATCCACCGCAACAGGTCGTCCCCTTCGACTCGGATATTACCATCGGCCCGCGACCCTTTCTCCCCGAGGTCGTTATCCTGGTGACCCATGGCGGACCCCAAAATGGAGGTCAGGTGAAATTCTGGAGAGATCTCCATGAATTTTTCCTCTACCGGACAGCCAGACCAGCGACCAGAATCATTCGCGTCCTCTATGGAAGCGCCAATTCACCACAGTGGCACAGGCAGATGGTGCGGTTTTATGACGGGTCCCTGGAGCTGGACACTCTCCCCGCCTCGGCACAAATCAATCAGTTATTGCTCTTGTGGACCACAGAACACTTTCACGCCATGGACCGTGAGGCGGTCAAAATATTTTTATCCGAGCGGTGTCAACACCCGCCTCTGGCTGGTTTTTTTTCACGTCTCAAGCAAGCGCTCTTTGCCCTACTGCAGGCACCCATGGGAGATTTTTTGCCAAAGCTGCCACCACGGGGGCTCATAATGGAGCCATCCTTCCCCACCTCGGTGCGAAGAGCCGTCACCCTTTTGGGGCTCTTCCCCGAGCTGCTCCGCACGTCCATGTCGGGAAAAATGCGGCGCAGCCTCACGGAGGCCGGGATATTGGAGGAGAGCCTCACGGGCTTCAGACCGGCCTTTCCCTATGGTCACTACATCACCCAATCGAGGGATCTGCTGGGCACGAAACTGCTCACCACTCTGGTAAAGAGAGCGGTGCCCCATCTCGCTCTCATCAGGCGTCGATGGGACCACCGAGACTGCTTGATCGAGAGCATACAGGAGGCTTGCAGGACAACCCGCCCTGAGGCGTGCGCCTTCTCTCAGTTTTCTGAGGAGGAGGCCATGGAGGTGGGTGGAAATCCCCTCCTCCTCGGTCTGCGCTACGTCTTGAAATCCCGATCCCTGGACAGCTTCGGTCACGGACTGCTGCTCAGGGAAGCGGGACTCCCCCAGGACACCGCCTCCCTGTATCGCCTCTCGAGGATGTTCCGGGGTGAAATCCCCCTGGACCCGCGGCTGGAGGACCCACTGAAAACCCGCCTGGATCAGGCGAAGGAAATAATAGAGAGCTCGCGCGGCACCTTCAAACAGTCCATCTTTTCCGTGCTCTTCAAGGACGAGGCGATCAAGGTGCGCCAGGTGGAACCGCTGCTGTGGCTCCTCCAGCAGGGAGGACCCCCCCGAGCCCGTCTCGAGCCCTCTTTTCCTTCCCTGGTCGACCCGTCGGGCAGGGCGGGAACCGTGCGCCTCCTGGTCTCTGGATCGGCGCTGGCCCACTGGAAGACAGCCCACAAGGGACAGCGTGACAAGACCAAGGAGCTTGCCGCAAAGGGGTTTTCCCTTGCCGCCATGCACCCGGAAATCTCCCGCAGGTACCTCTTTCTGGATGGTGAATGGTCCCCGAAAAATCTGGGTATCCTCGCCACGAGCGGGTGGACCCACGTCTACCCAATCTCCGCCCTTGGGCCGGTTTTCATGAAAAAGAGGTTTACGAAAAAGAGTGTATGGGTATAACTTGCCCGAGGAAAGCGCGGGCCAGAGCCCATGGAGACAGACATGAAAGATTACAACCCTTTAGAATTTGAAGAGAATATATACTCCTGGTGGGAAGAATCGGGATTTTTCAAGGCATCCGACAGCTCCGATGCTCCCCCCTATTGTATTGTCATCCCCCCGCCCAATGTGACAGGGGCTCTGCATATGGGTCATGCCCTCACCAACGTCATCCAGGACACCATCATCCGGTGGCGCCGAATGCAGGGTTACAACACCCTGTGGCTTCCCGGCACAGACCACGCGGGGATCGCCACACAGGCCGTGGTAGAGAGAAACCTCCGCCGCGAAGGCACCTCCCGCCACGAGCTCGGGAGAGAGCGCTTTTTGGAGGAGGTATGGAAATGGAAAGAGCAGTACGGCGCCCGCATTACGGGGCAGCTTCGCCGTCTGGGCTCCTCCCTGGACTGGTCCCGCGAGCGGTTCACGATGGACGAGGGGCTGAGCAACGCTGTCAATGAAGTCTTCGTGCGTCTTCACGAGCAGGGACTTCTGTACAGGGATAACCGCCTCATCAACTGGTGCCCTTCCTGCAGAACGGCGCTCTCCAACCTGGAAGTGGAGCACGAAGGCCACGAGGGTAACTTCTACCACATCAACTACCCCGTTGTGGACGCCCAGGGCAATCCCACCACGGATCACGTGACAGTCGCCACCACACGACCGGAGACCATGCTGGGCGACACCGCCGTTGCAGTGCACCCCGAGCCCGAAAAGGCCCTCACGGATAAAATCAGAAAGGCCGAAAAAGACCTGGAAGGATCTTCCGAGGGCGAGCGCCCGGAGAAAGAAGCCCAACTCTCTGCTCTACGCAGCCGAATGGAAGAACCTGTCCTCTCCAAGCTCAAGTGGCTTGCCTCCCTTATCGGGTCCAGTGTTCTTTTGCCCCTGACGGGACGATCCATCCCCGTGGTGGGCGATCTCCACGCAGACCCGGCGCTGGGAACCGGCGCCGTAAAAATCACGCCGGGCCATGACTTTAACGACTTTGAGGTGGGAAAACGGCAGCAGCTTGAACGCATCAACATTCTGAACGAAGACGGCTCTCTCAACGAAAACTGCGGGGAGTATGCGGGACTGTCCGTGCTCGACGCGAGACTCCGCGTGGTCGAGGATCTTACTGCGCAGGGCTACCTTGATCACACCGAGCCGCGGGATCACGAGGTCGGCCATTGCAGCCGCTGTGAAGCCGTGGTGGAGCCCATGCTCTCCCTCCAGTGGTTCGTGGATGCCAAACCGCTTGCAGAAAAAGCTGTCGCCGCGGTCAGGGAAAAACAGACGGAGATTATCCCCCCCATGTGGGAGAAGGTTTTCTATCACTGGATGGAGAACATTGAAGACTGGTGCGTGTCCCGCCAGCTCTGGTGGGGACACCGCATCCCTGCCTGGTATTGCGATCATGGCCACATCACCGTGGCCCGGCAGACTCCCTCCTGCTGCAGTGTCTGTGGAGATGCCTCGGTGCATCAGGATGAAGATGTGCTGGACACATGGTTTTCCTCGGCCCTGTGGCCCTTCTCCACCCTGGGCTGGCCGGAAGAAACGCCGGCCCTCGCCACCTTCTATCCCAACGCCCTCATGGAGACCGGTTTCGACATCCTTTTCTTCTGGGTAGCCCGCATGATGATGATGGGGATCCACTTCCTCGACGAGGTGCCCTTCAAGAAGGTGTTCCTCCATGCCATGGTCCGCGACAACGAAGGTCGCAAGATGTCAAAATCACTGGGAAACACCATCGACCCACTGGATGTGATCGCCGGAATCAGCCTCCCGGACCTGCTGGCAAAGGTAGAAGCGGCACTCCCTCCGGAATCGGAGAAGGAGTCCAGAAAGCATCGCATCCTTGAGGGGATTTCCAAAAAATATCCCCAGGGGATCGAAGTCCACGGAACCGATGCCCTGCGCTTCACACTGGCGGTAATGGCCGCCCAGGGCAGAGATGTAAAACTCGATATGGCGCGCATCTCCGGGTATCGTGCCTTTGCGAATAAAATATGGCAGGCTACCACGGGCATGGTCCTCCCCCATCTGGGAGACGTGCGACCCCCCTCTCCCCATGACTGGCAAGAAAAACTGGAGCTCACGGATCGATGGGTCCTCTCCAGACTGTCAACCACGGTGGGTGAGGTCAACGACCACATGGAGGAGTTCCGCCTCAACGACGCAGCAGACTCTATTTATCGTTTCTTCTGGCATGAGTTCTGTGACTGGTACCTGGAGCTGGCAAAACCAAACCTCTACGGCAACAACGGTGATGATGCAAAAGAAAGAACCGTGGCGGTTCTGTGCCACGTCACCGACACCTTCCTGCATCTCCTCCATCCATTCATGCCCTTCATCAGCGAGAAGCTCTGGGGAGAGATCCCCCGCGCCGGGAGCGGAGCCCCTTCCCTCATGGTCTCCTCCTTCCCCGCACGGTCAAACTTCCCCTCATTCCCCGACGCCGAAGACGACATGGAACATGTCAAGCAGGCCATTATGGCCGTTCGGGCCATCAGGGGAGAGAACAGTGTCCCCCCGGGATCCTGGGTTCAGTTGTACGTTCACACCTCCGACACCCACACGAGGAAAGTCCTGGAAGAAAACAAGGCATACCTGGTTGGCTACCTCACCCGCGCCAACGACCTGGTCTTCACCAGCGAGCGCCCTGCACGGTGCGCCGCCTCACCCCTGCGCGGGGGTGAGCTCTTCATCCCCCTCGAGGGACTCGTTGACTTCGCCGGGGAGATTCTCCGCCTCCAGAAGGCGCTGAAAAAGTCGGAAAAAGACCTGGAGAGTATCGAGAAAAAGCTGGGAAATCCAGCCTTTATCGCGAAAGCACCGCCGGAGGTCATAGCGGAAAACAGGGCCCGCCTCGAGGAGCACCAGAGCCGGGTCGATAAGATCAGGAAATCCCTCGAGCATTTTGAGGAAATGGTCAACTGATGTCATCCTCGAGGAGCCAACGACTCAGATCCCTCATCGCCCTCCCGGCGCATTCGTCGGACTGGGAATTCACCTCCGTCCTCATCTCCCGACCCCTGAACTTTCTGCTCCTTCACCTGGTGGGAGACGTGGCGTGGATCACCCCCAACCTCGTCACACTGCTGGGATTCGCCTCATTTCTTTGTGCCTCCTGGCTCATCGCCTTTCATCCCGTCCACCTTGCGGCCATCAGCCTACTCCTCTTCGCGCGCCTCATCCTCGACGACCTGGACGGCATGATGGCCCGATACCGGGGAGGGGGCTCAAAGCTTGGCTCCTACCTGGATAAAACCACAGATGTAATTGGTTTTTTTCTTTTTTTCAGCGCCCTCGGGTACCGATCAGCCATCGCCCTCAACCAGGGGTGGTATCCCTGGATTGCCCACGTCGCCACCTTCTCCCTCCTCACCACCGGGTATGTAAAATGGGTGGTCCACTCCTTTGAGCCCCCCGAGAGCGCGCAACCTGAGAAACCCGCCGCCACCTCAATCCCCAAAAGGCCCTGGTATAAAATATTTGCCATCCTCCTTTTTTTAAAGCTGCCGGCCCTCAATGAGTGTGACATCTTCCCCCTGGCGATCATTCTGCTGCTGCTGGGAAAACCACACTGGCTGCTGTGGGTCCTGGCCACCACACAGGTCTTTCAGATGCTCGCCATGGTCATCATCCGCGGCGCACGCGCCCATGCCCTGGACCGAAAATAGTCGAACCTGACACCGCATAAGGGATAACGTTTTATAGGGGGTTCAACAAAGGGGAGAGGAAAGGCAGGGGGAGTTGATCAGTGCCGGCGATGGTGTCGACGACGACACACCTTTTCGTCTTTGCACACCTGCTGATCCACATAGCGACATTTGGTACGGTAATCGGGACGACACTCGCGCTCCTTTTTACACCGACGTTTGCCATGACGTATTTTGCATATTTTTTTATATTCGCAGGTCTCCCCGATCCGCTTCTTTTTGCACCGCTGCACCTTCTCTGTGCGGCACACCCTCTCAATACGACACCGTGATTTTTTGCATTTCACCCCGTTCCAGTGGCGGCCCGCAGGGCAGATGCAGCGATTCACGCTCCAGTAGCTTCCACCGGTGCATGTACAAACGCTCCCGTTCCACACACTGCCACCGCTGCATACGCAGCGCTTGCCGTTCCATGTCTTTCCCTTGTTACAGACGCATGAGCTCCCGTTCCACACGCTGCCACCCTTGCAACGGCGGACCGCATGGGATTTGATCAGGTAGGCGGTCATAGTGACCCGCATCTTGTGTGTGCTGAAGACCCCCGCGATTGAGCGCGAACTGGAAAAATAGAAAGAGCCGGGCAGATTATACCGGTGCCTGCCGTTGTGGGTTTTCCACGTGCCAATCAACTTGCGCTGATGCCGGTTATAGGTCCCCACGAAGGAGTTCCAACCCGAGTAGGTTCCGCCCGAGAGGGTCCCGTAGGTGTAACCGCCAGACTGTGTAAAAGTTATGTATGTATTACGATGAATGGTGAGCGTGTGGCTGTTGAATTTCCACTTTCCCAAAAATGGGTTGGCGCCAGCAAAGGCCGGGAATATCATGAGAAACCCGAGAATACCCCACGGTGCAAATTTCCTAATCATACGAGCTGTCCTTTCGCTAAAGAAGTAAATATAATGGTCAGTACCCTTCTACCATACTGTCCATGGTCGACGCTTGTCAAGGCTTCCTTATTCATTTCATTGGATAATATCTCGGATAACAAGAGTTAGAGTGCCAAAATTATTTACCCTTTTCTCTCTTTGACTTTTTCCCGGGGGGCTCTCAACGCCCAGGGATTGGAATATTTTTTGTCATGTCTTTTCAAGTCAGTGGATAACAGGTACACTTCCCCCCATGGCCCGGCTTCTGATAATTCCACTCGTAATGAGTTTATTCGTCTCTCCCTCGTGCAAACGCGATGAGTGGAGACTCGACGGAAATGATCCCATGGAGCGTTCTGTCCTGCTCTTCCCGGGAACCAGGAAGACCATCGTCATCACCACCGCCAAATATCTGGAAAAAGTAGACATCGGCATCGACTTTGATCTTCCTGCCGACGCCCTTGACCTCAAAATAGTCACCGGTGGCCACACCTATCGGGGGAGGAGGATGGCAGGCACTTTTATGCCCCTGGTGGTCTGCGGTGTCCCCACTGGTAAAGGTCGCCTTGTGCTTCATCTTCGCCAGCGTTCTTTGGCCAAGTCAGCGTGGGTCGCCATAAGAGTTGCCCCCTCTCTCTCGAAAATGTGCGCTCCCACGACCCCCATCTGGGATGATTATGTGGTGCGCAGATGATCTCACGACGGCTCTCCCTGTATGCGCTCTTTGCCCTCCTCTCCCTGATCCCGGGGGTGGCAACCTTTTTCTCCACCACGGGAAAAAAACCCATGAACCCCCTTGTTCTTCAATCACTTCTCGTAAATATATCGAGACAGATCCATGGGGGCATTCCCCTCTCCAGCGGTGCCAACCGCCGTAAACTCAAACCCTTTACTCAACTTCTCCTGCTGCACTACAGCGGCGTATACCTGGGGGATACCAAGGGAGAACTGCTCTTCGGGAAGGGCACCCTCAAAGATGCCAGAGTCTGTACCAACCAACTGACACTAACAAAAGCCAGGGCAGCATCTCCCCCATGGACCTGTTATAAAATTCCAGGCAAGACCTCCTCCCTGGCACTCTCGGGAGGCGCGTCCTCTCCCCTGCCCCTCTTTTTCTGGCCCGTTCTCCTGCTCCCCCTTCTGGTGTTTGCCGGCTTTGTGTTCTGGTTCGAAAACAGAGCCCGTTCCCTGAAGCAGTTGGCACAAACCATGAAAATTGTAGGGGCCGGAGACCTGCCCCGCCTCTCCATGAAGACACAGGGGGATCTGTCGGAGCTTGAAAAATCCCTGGCGGTAATGATTGCCCTCATCCGTGAGAAGGAAGAAAACCTGGCTGCCCAGGTAGAACTCATCTCCCAGCAGGCCCGCCGGCTCGAGCAGTCGGAGCACGAGCTCATGGACCACGAAAAACTGGCCACTGTCGGCAAGCTGGCAGCAGGAATTGCCCATGAGGTGGGTAACCCCCTCTCGGCGCTCATGGGTCTGGTTGAGCTTATGAAGGATGGCAATCTTCCCCCCGAAGTGGTCTCGGATAACTACCGGATCATGGAAGATGAACTCTCCCGTATGGACCATTTGATCCGGCAACTGCTTGAATTTTCCAAGCCCCCTGCCACAAACCCGGAGCCAACATCCCCCTTTGAGATGGTGAAGAAGGCTGTTGACCTGATCAAATCCCGGCGAGAGTTCCGCGACGTCACCTTTACCAATAAAATTTCACCCGAGGGCCCCCTCTTCCTGGCCTCATCGGAACTGCTTCAGGTCCTCCATAATCTCTTCCTCAATGCCGCGCATGCCACAGAGGGTTCAGGGAATATTGAGATCTTCACACAGTTACACGGGGAGTCTCTGCAACTGTTTGTTCTGGATGAGGGGCCGGGTATCCCCCCTCACCTGGAATCTGAAATTTTTGAACCATTTTTTACCACCAAGGAGCCCGGAGTGGGCACAGGTCTTGGATTGAGCGTCTCTCGGAAAATAATGGAAAACATGGGCGGGACCCTCTCTTTGGAAAAAACCGGGAAGGGAGCCTGCTTCAGATTATCCCTCCCCTCTCTCATCGAGCCTTTTTCTGTTGACAGAAAATGACTTGCCCATATAGGGTTTCGCCGGAACAACAGCATCATGAATCCTCTCTCGTATATCAAAAATCGCATCATCATTATCGCCCTGGCCGCTGCACTTGGTCTTCTCCTGTTCTTCATGGGCAGACAGGGGCCTGCCTCACCGAAATCCCAGCCTGCTTCTAAGAAGCTCGCTGAACCACCCCACATCACCCAGGTACCTCCCGTCAAAACGGCTCCGGTCAAGAACACTGTGCCATTGCCCAATGTAACGCCCAAGGGATGTGTGGTGGAAAAAGTGAAGATCCCTCCCCAGCCCGTCTCCAGGGGCACTATTCCCCTGTGGCCCAAGGCTGCCCTGGCCCCAGAAGACAAAGATCTCGAAGCCCATCTCAAGATCGCCAAAATCGACAAGCAACCCAAATTCGAACAGGTCAAGCATTACCATATCGCCGGAAAAATCATGCTCATGCGAGCAAAGTATCTCGACTACTATGCCAACACGGGAAAGAAAAAGCCCCTCACTCTCCCCGATGGCAGTGACTTTGCCATCCCCGAGGAGCGTCTCAAAGCAAAGGCCCTTGCCATGGATCTGGCGTCCAGAGCCGCGGCGCTGCTGAGCTCTACCCGGCCACATCCCAAATACGCCTTGTGGTCAGAGGCGCTGTATCTCAGCGCCCAGGCCTATATTCTGGTCAATAAAAAAGAGCAGGCGGCCAAATATCTCGAGATCATCTCTCGCACCAAATCCAAAGCCTTGGCAGCCAATTACGGACGATTTCTCCTGGGAAAACTCCTCTTTCAGGGGGGAAAATTTCTTGACGCCATTAAAATGCTGAAGAAGGCCTCGGAGCTTCCACCCTTCTTTGAAAAAGTGCGTGAGTGGTATCTCCTGGCGGCTCGAATTGGAGCCTCCTCCGATGCCGACATTCCCTCTCTCCCCGAGATTGTCGCACCACTTGCCGGCAACAAAGAGTTTTACCAGGCCCTGGTGTTCGTCATAGCTGAACGCATCAAGCGCAGCAATGACCCCCTCTCCTCACTCAAAGGCATCCTGAAGAAGCTGCCCGCAGCCTATCACAAACCCCTGGTGTCATGGATACACGGCCTGGTTAAAAATTCAAACCTGCTGCAGCGCACCGCTCTGGCCACGGCCCTTTGCAAAATGCAGAAAGAAATGTAAATTGCCCATGAATTACAGCATTACCCATACCTTCTCCTTCCCCGTGGATGTCCTGGAAAAAGCCATGCTCCACCCTGACCTCATCCCCTTTCTCCAAAGTGAGATGGATTCCCTTGACGAGATGGAGGTTCTTGAATGTGTCGATGAGGGTGAGACCATCAGGCGTCGCATCCGATATCTTCCCAAACCCATCATTAAAAGAATCGGCCTCAAAAAAGTGCCACCCAAGGCCATGGAGTTCGTGGAACATTCCGTGTATCACAAAACGCAGCAGATGCTGGAGTACAATAACATCTCCACCCACCCCAAGGTTAGATCCATCTTTGTCAACCGCGGGAACATTACCTTTGCATACTCGGGCAACACCACCACCAGGACCATCGCCGGGGAGCTCCACGTCAAGGTCAAGGTGCTGGGAATGGTAGCCGAGAAGGTGATCTACAAATCCGCCAAATCCGTTCTGGACGATGAGGCGGCAGCTTTAACTAAGTTTATTACCCTTAAAAATCTGGGGTAACAACACTTTGGTGCTTCTCTATTAAACCGAAACCCCTTCCCTGTCCTTTAGCAGATTATCAGTATTATCCCGGGCACATCCCATTGACATCCCTTCTTATTTTTCGGGCAGCGCCGGCGAGATGAGGGATGGTTTGTTGTTTTGTCCCCACTTTTCCCAGTGGAGTTTTGCCGCATCCCATTTATTCTTCGGAACATCATCTCCCTTGGGCCACCCGATGGGAATAACCGCCAGGGGAATAATATGCTTTGGCAAAGAGAGCAACGTGGTGACAACCCCGAGCTGTTTCTCCATGGGATAGACTCCCGTCCACACGGCTCCAAGCCCCATGGCTTCAGCTGCAAGCAGGATATTCTCCACGGCGGCACTCACATCCTGAATCCAGAACTCCAGCATCTTCCCGGGGAGGGCCTTCTCCAGATCCCCGGCGACGATAATTGCGGCGGGTGTCTGCTTTATCATTTTCGCATAGGGGAGCTTATCCCCAAGGGCATCAAGCGTTTTTCGCTCTGTAATAATAATAAACGCCCAGGGCTGTTTGTTCACCGCAGTGGGTGCAGCCATCCCTGCTCTCACCAGTTTCTCCAGCCACATGGTTGGTACGGGTCTGGAGAGGTAGTGACGCACGCTCTTTCGCCGGTGAATGATTTTTAGGACTGCAGCGGCGTCACTTTGCCCTACCGACGGAACCCCTTTGTTATCCAAGGACCCTGGAGTTTTTTGGTTCTTGGCTTTTCCTGTTGGACCCACAAGCGCTTTCTTGTCCCCGCAGGAGCATGAGTCCCCACCTTTTGTTTTGCACCCGACCACGGCCAGCAGACTGATTAAAAGCACAGCAAAAAAAAGAATCCGGTTATTACCCATGGAAAGTACCTCCTGATGAACATCTTTTACAAAACCCGGGGCGAAAAAGAAAGATAAATGAATGATAAGAGTTAGGGCCGTTTATTGATTTCACCGGCTTTGGTGAGGCCAATTTTTGTAAGGATGGGGCCGCCAATCTCGAATACAATGGAGGTGGCGGTCACGCTGGCGAGCACGGAGGAACCTATCCACAGTGCGTGGGGTGAACCAAGGTGGGCGGTCTCGGTGCTGACCACCAGGGCGAGCCCGATGGCGACACCTGCCTGGGACAGGATCCCCAGACCAAGATACTTTCTAATGTTGTCATCGGCTTTACCAAGAACAGCACCCACATAGGCGCCACCCACGAGGCCAGTGGAGCGCCCGATAATATATATAATACCTATGCCGCCAAGAGCCGGCAGTGACCAGATGTTGAGATGGGCGCCCGCCAGACAGAAGAAGAGAACAAACAGCAGGGGCATGAGGATTGTCATCGCACTGGAGACCTTGTGCCCCACATGCTCTCCGCTGATGTTTACCAATACAAGCCCCGCCATCATATTGGTGAGGATGAGGGAGAGATGGAGCTGGTTCGAGATACCAATACCAAAGGCGATACCAATAAAAGAAATAATAATAATATCTGATGCCTGCTGAATCCTTGGCATGATGCGGGAGAGGACAAATCCCATGGCCGCACCAATGGAGATACTGAGCCCGATCTCTTTCCCCGCGTTTAAAAGCCCGGCGGCCATATCAACCGATGCTCCGGGGATTTCCGAAGCGAGCATGGTCTTGGCCAGGGAGAAGGCCACGCCGAAGATGATAATAGCCAGGCCATCGTCAAAACCCACCACGGCGTACAGCGCCTTGGTGAGTGGCCCGTGGGCCCGGTACTCATGTATCACCGCAACGGTTCCCGCAGGGGCGCTTGCGGGAGCCATAGCCCCGAAGATCAGCGCCAGCGGGAGATCCCGGGTGAACAGATAAATTGCAGTGGTCACCAGCAGGAAGGCACCAAAAGATTCTGCGAAGATAATGGTGATGATACCTTTTCCCTGCTTTCTCAGCGCCGGGATGGAGAGCTCCAGCCCGATACTGATGGCCACAAACCCAAGGGCCAGATCCGAGATGAAGTCCAGGTTGGTCAGGAAGGTGGGGGAGAAGACTTTGCCCACGCTCGTCCCAAGCAGCACACCAACGATCATGTAGCCGACAAGGGAAGGCAGTCGCAGCATTTTTGTAAAATATCCAGCGATATAAGCACTGCATGCGGCAATGGCGATAATGAGAAATGGTTTCATGGCTTCCTCGCTAATCCCGTAATTTGCCGCCGAGATACTGGATCTCGGTTGTAAACACGAGGACTCCCTCACCCTCGCTCAGGGGACCGGTCACCTCTTCAATTCGCCTGACGGCTTCATTGGTCAGCCGCTTGTCCACGATGAATCGAATGATTTTGCAATAACTCTCCTGCCGCATGCTCCACAGATCGGCAAACAGGGGCACCCTGTGGATATACTCGATGGCGGACTTTCCCTGCACCACAGTGGGTGGCGAGGTGACGAGACCCAGTAATTTTTCCAGAATTTCCTCAAAAAGATCATCGTTTTCCAGAATAAGTTCAACCAGCGCCTGCTCCTTAGGTTTTACCCCTATCTCTGCAGGCAGCATCCCCAAAAAGGATTTTCGCAGGTCCTTTGGTGATGAGGCGATGAGCAGTTGCTCACGGTTGGCCTTGTTGATAAGGGCCTGAGAGATGGCGGAGAGGAGCTTCAGGTGGTCCATGGTCTGCCCCTCCGGGGCGATGATGAACACAAAAATTTGCGTATTCTTCCCGTCAACTGCATGAAAGTTCAAACCCTTGGGGACAACAACCAGACCAAGGACGAACTGGGCGATTCCCTGGACACGGCAGTGGGGGATCGCCATTCCTCCCTGAAAACCCGTGGAGGAGACCTCCTCCCTTTTCTCGAGCAACGTATAAATACTTTCGGCGGTGTGATCAGCCAGAGCCGGGTGCTTTGCTGCCAATGAAGCTATCCGCTCCAGGATTCCTTTTTTTGTGGAGATGCTCTCCTCAATAGTCACACAGGTTTTGGGTATCAGTTCTTCTATTTTCATGGGGTATTTCTCCTTTTATTAAAGCTCTATGGAGAGGGTTTTGTGATTATTCTTGATATGTTCCAGTATTTCTTCAGCGGTTGTTGCCTTTCGAAAGGCGCCGACTATCCCGGTAGTGCGGAACAGATAGGAGAGCTTCGCCATGAGCCGAAGGTGCGCGGTGGTGTTCCTGGCACATAAAAGACCGAAAACATAGGTCTTCTCACCGTCCAGGGAATCAAAATCGGTTCCTTTTGGGCAGATCCCCAGTACAACATGATTCTTCAAGAACCCCATCGCCTCGGGATTCCTTGGATGAGGAAGCGCAACCCCTCCACCCACTGCGGTGGACATCATCTCTTCGCGCATCCTTAGGGTGGAGAAGAGAGGCTCTGCAGAGGGCAACGTCCCCGCAGCGGTAAGCACACCCACGAGCTGTTCCAAAATAAATTCCACGGGTCCCGCCTTCATATCCATCAGGATATGTTCTTTGGGGACTAGCTCGATCAATGAATGTATTTTCGTTTCTGTAGCAATAACATCCACCAGATTTGATTTTTGGACGCTCTGCATCTTCGAGAGAATCCAGTCATCAATAATCGCCCGCACAAAACGCCATTGCCCCGACACCTTGGCCGAAGGCACTTCACCCGACCTGATCATCCGCTGGATTGTCCGCTCTGAAACCTTGAGGTACTGTGCAATCTCGGAAATCGTTAACAATTCATCAATATTGGGATTTTCTTGTCTCGCGTCACTCATGGCAATCTCCGTCACGACATGTCACTGTTTGTCGTAATTTGTCATATTTTAGGCATAATTGTCAGACGAGTCAAGATGAAATTACCCGAAATTCTCCCTGCAACCGAAAAATTATTCAATGATTACTCTACTTCAATCAGACACTCTTCGTTACAGCCATCCCCCGAGACGGTATTTCCATCGTCACACTGTTCCCCCTCAGCGGTCTGAAGCACTCCATCACCGCAGGAGGCCCCCAGAGTCTGGCACCCGGGAGCGCAAGCGCTGGCATTTCCACCGAGGTTCAACCCGTCATCGCAGATTTCTCCATCCTCGGTGTCCACAATACCGTCTCCGCAGTATGAGGCGAGCGTACAGTCGGGGTTACAGGTCCCGTAGTCACCATTGTTGACACCGTCATCACAGGCCTCTACGGAACTGACAATCCCGTCTCCGCAGTCGGAGGTGCACTGGGAGGGAGCCCGGGTGAAGTTGGTGAGGGTCAGCATATAGTTGGAGGCGGTAGTGTGGCGCTCGGCCTGAAACACAACTGCCTCGTAGATGCCACCTACCGTGAGCCCAAGGGCAGCGGCAACGCCAGCATCCCCGAGATTCACGCTGCCCGGGCTCGCTCCATGGACACCGCCAATGTCAACGGCCAGGCGGTTGTTGATAAACACCCAGACGTCATCGTCGCCCGTGAAATCCAGCACTTCCGTACCGCTGTACTCAAACCAGTAACGGATCTCCGAGGTAAAGTGGAAGTTGTGCCCATTATAGGGAACCTCACATGGATTGCCATCGCAGGTTTCCGTCAAAAATCCCGATCCGTCGAGGGGGAAAAAGGTGGGACTCTGGAACTGATATGCTCCACCACCGATGTTGTTCAACGTCATCTCCTGGGCATATACCCGGTTATAGTGGGGATCGGAGCGATACCACAGGGCAAAGGAATCCAGGCTGAAGGTCATGGTATTGGGAACACGCACCGGTTTCCCGTCGCCGTCAAGCTCGGTCTCCACCATCCCCAACACCACGCCCCCGTTGTAACATTCGAAATCCTGATGACCGTATGGGGGAGTGGCCGCGGAATCCGTGTCGGGGAGACGCGCATTGGCGCCACAGGCGGCCACAAAATCACGGATGGTGATGGGGAGCACCACCTGGGCGGGCGGAGGCAGAGGCACCTCCACGCATTCCCAGCCATACTCTATGGTGCAGTTGGCACTGCAGCCGTCACCGGAGACGGTGTTGCCGTCGTCGCACTCCTCGGGAGC
>JAHJLU010000037.1 GCA_018821745.1 Myxococcota bacterium
CAATGTGTAATTTACTCAACTCTGCTGACAGGACGGTGTCAGGAGGGGGGTGGTATGTTCCTCTGGTCCGGACATTTATTTTAGAAACATCACACGACCTTTTGGAGTTATTCATGAAAATCAAAAAAATCAGCCCACTTGTTACTGTCAGGGAGATAGCCTCCGTAAAAGAGTTTTACAAATCCCATTTTTCCGCCAAAATCACCTTTGAGATGCCTGAGCGGCACCTGAGCCTCACCTTTGATGAGGCGGGCGCGGTGGAGCTGGGGTATATGGTGGCAGACCAATGCACACCCTTCACGGGCGAGGGTGTTATCCTCTGTCTGGAGGTGGCGGATCCCGACGCGGAGCATGACCGCCTCGTCCGGGAGGGAGTCACTGTCACCATGCCCCTTCAGGACAACCCCTGGGGGGATCGCGCCTTTGGGGTGAAGGATCCCGCGGGAGTGACCCTCTATATCTTCAAACTGATCGAGGCTGACGAGAGCTTCAGGCAGTATGTGAAAGCGTAGCCATGAGACCAGCCGACAGACTCTTCCAGATAATCCAGCTCCTCAGGAGGGGCCGGATCGTAACGGCACAGTGGCTGGCCGAGACGCTGGAGGTCTCCCAGCGCACCATCTATCGAGATGTGGCGGATCTTATCGCTCGCGGTGTCCCCATCGACGCTGAGGCGGGGGTCGGCTACTCTCTCTCGAGCCACTACGATCTCCCGCCGCTGCAGTTTACGCAGGAGGAGCTCGAGGCGCTGGTGCTCGGGGCTCGCCTTGTCAAGGGCTGGGGTGACGCGAGCCTCTCAGCGGGAGCCCAGAGTATCCTGGACAAGGTCGCGGCGGTCATGCCCGGCGAGCTCAAGGAGCAGATGGCCAACTCAAGACTCTACGCCCTCAACTTCCAGGGCACCGAGGCCGCCGCGCGGCACATGGCGCCACTGCGCCTGGGCATTAGGGAGCAGTATAAAGTTGAGCTTCTGTACGAGGACGCACGGGAGAGACGCACCAAGCGCCTGGTTCGCCCCCTGGCCCTCTCTTTTCTCGCCCCCCTGTGGATGCTCACGGCGTGGTGCGAGCTTCGGGGCGCCTTCAGAAACTTCCGCCTGGATCGAATCATCGAGGTGACCCCAACGCAGACCTGGTTTGCGCTGGAGGCAGGCAAGCGAATGGAAGATTTCCTGGAGATGATCGCCACGGAAGCATCGCCCACCGATCCCCCCTCACCGTCCGTGAGTTGACTCCATAGGGCCACGCTATCTCACAGTGAAAAGAATGCAGGCAGGCGGGAACCTCCAGTCCCCCAACATTACCATGGGGTACAGAGCAGATGTTGACATGGATTGCGTGTGTGCTATTTTGTAATCAGCCGAAACATCTGGATCTATTAACCTCAGGAGTACATTATGAAAACACTTACAACTCTCTTAGCTTTGCTTGTTATTTTTGCCATCGCCGGTTGTGATGATGACAGCAGTAACAACACCAACAACGTCAATAACGTCAACAACGTCAACAACACCAACAACGTCAACAACCTCAATAACGTCAACAACACCAACAACGTCAACAACATCAACAACACCAACAACACCAACAATGTCACGGTGACTCCCGAGAGCTTCGCACAAGAGCTCGCAGCTGAATATTGTGCCATTGTATTTGCTTGCTGTGACGGCAGTGCCTATATCAGGGGCAACTCCCTTGTCAATTCCGAGGCAGAATGCAACATGACCTTTGGTGGTTTTCTCCTCAACTTCCTCACAAGACCAGGTATCGAGGTTCAGTCAGAATATTATCAGGACTGTGCTGATGATTTCCTTGCTCCTTATGATGTTGCCTGCGATGAGCCTATTGTGGAAGAATATGAAGAAGATGGTCCCGCCGGGTGCATGAACCTCGTTGAGGGCACGCTCGTTGCCGATGAAGCCTGTGACGATGACGACCAGTGTCTGGGTGATCTTGCCTGCATTGATGAAGTCTGTACCGTCCTGCCCGGGCTTGATGAATCCTGTGCCGACTCATGGGAGTGCGAAGCTCCTTACGTCTGCAGATATAACGGCACGAACGATGACATCTGTGTCGAGGCCATGATCGCCGGTGATAATTGCACCAACAATGATTTCTGTGATGACGGCCTCTATTGTGACGGAACCTGTCAGGTCCAAAAGGCTGCCGGAGAGGCTTGTGTAGAATATTATGAATGTGAGTCTTATGACTGCACCAACGACGTCTGTGTGGGTGATGATGATACGTATTCCTTGAACGATACCTGTTACGCAGAGTAGTCCACCCCTCCGCCTCCACTTTTTCCCCAAGGTTTTTTTTTCAACCCATCATCCGTAAGCTAAATACTCTTTTCCAATATTCACCTCCCCTTCAACGTGTTGAGTCACCATGTATCACACCTGTTACTGCCAGGTTCCCATCGGAGTCAACGTGGAGTTTACTTTTTCTCTTTCTATTGATAGTAATTGGCAATTACCGTCTTTTTGCAGGCAATAACGAAACGGAGTGAGAAATGAGATTGAACATCGCGTTGCTGATTGTTGTGCTGGGTGTCGCTTCCTGCGGCAAGAGTTCTGACAAGAAATCCGGGAAAACCGGAAAATCCACGGAGAGCGGGCCTGCCCCGGTCCTCTCAAAAGGCATGGTGGATGGCGGCAAGGTCACCTTTGAGCGCATCGCGGGAGCCATCAGGGATAAGAAGGGAGAGCTGGCGCTGAAGCTCCTCGAAAACGCCGGTGACGTGAACTTGAACCGTACCGTCGACAAGGGCGGCCAGACACTGTTGCACCTCGCAGCCCTGGGTGGGGATGTGAAGGTGGTAAAACAGCTCCTTACATTGAAACTGAACATCTCGGCGGGAGACGCAAAGAAGAGAACCCCGCTCCACCTTGCCTGTGAGAAGGGGTCCGTGCCCGTCGTCTCCCTCCTCCTCAGCAAGGGTGCGAGTCCCAAGGTGGAGGACGCCCAGGAGAAAACCCCGCTGCTGGATTGCGCCGGCATCAAGGACCTCGAGCTCATTAAATCCATGGTCACCAAAGGGGCCTCACCAAAGTCGGCGGACGCCATGGGCCGAAACGCCGTCTATTATGCGGCGCTCAAGGGGAACCTGGAGGCCGTGAAGTACTTCATCTCCAAAGGGTCGAATGCCGAGCGGCGGGATAAAGAGCGCAACACCACCCTCATGGCCGCCGTTGGCGGGGGCAACATCGAGGTGGTCAAGCACCTGATCTCCCTCAAGGTCAGAATGGAGCGGACCAACAGCGACCGGCAGACCCCCCTCTTTCTGGCCGCGAAATCCGGCGACACGAAGATGATGGAGTACCTCTTGACCCTAAAACCCGAGGTGGACAAGCGGGACGCGGCGGGAATGACCCCCCTCATGGTCGCGGCCAAGCACAAGAAGCCCGAGATCATGAAGCTGCTCCTGGCGCGCAAGGCCTCCCTCTATATCAAGGACAAAAACGGGCTCGGGCCCATCCATCACGCCGCCATCGCCAACTGCGTGGACTGCGTCCGGCAGATGCTCGCCAAGCGGGTGTGGGTGGATGAGCAGGACTACTACAAGCGGAGCCCCCTCCACTATGCGGCACAGTACGGGGGCCTTGAAGTGGCGCAGTTCCTCATCGAGAACAAGGGGAATGTGCGGCTGACCGACCGCAAGCGGGTGTCACCGCTCCACATGGGAGCTGAAGGCGGCAACCTGAAGGTCGTGAAGCTCCTCGTCGAGAAAGGCGCCACCGTGGACGCCATCGACAAACAGAACCGCTCCCCGGTGATGTATGGGGCCGATGAGGGACGCCTCGAGGTGGTAAAATACCTCCTGGAAAAGGGCGCCAACCTTACACGGCACGACAAGACGGACTTCACCGTGCTGCACCACGCCATCGGCCAGGACTGGGACTACAGGGCTCCCCGACTCCGCGGCTGGAAAAAAAGTTTTGTCTACGGATATCGTCCCCTGAGCAACATCGAGCCCCTCTCCAGGGAGACCCTCGCCCGGCTCGAGAGAAAGAGCGCCGTGGCCCTATACCTCATCGACAAGGGGGCCGACATCAACAAGACCGGGTACCACTTCCGCACCCCCCTCTTCATGGCCGCGTGGAACGGCATGGAGAAGGTGGCGCTCCACCTCCTCGCCAAAGGGTGCGACGTCAATAAGCGGACCAACTCGAGGCAGATGACCAGCTTCCACGCGGCTGCCTTCGGCGGGAATGTGGCCATCATGAAGGCGATCCTGGAGAAGGCGCCCGCCCTCCTCAACACTGCTTCCAAATATCATGAGATGCCGCTCCACTTCGCGGCCATGAGCGACAGCATCAAGGCCATGGAGTTTCTGCTGGAGAAGGGGCAGAATATCGATGCACAATATTCGGTGAAGATGACAGAGGAGGAGGTGGCGAAGATGATGCTCAGCCGGGAGGGCGAGGATAACCCGGGCAGCGACAGGCCGCCCACCTTTGAGGACAAACTCAAGAGTGTGGGCTCCGCTGTGAATCTGGCGTGGATCGCGGGCATCAAGCTCCTGGCGGAGCGCGGCGCCAAGCTCGACTTTTCCTCCGCGGACAACACCTCCGTGCTGTTCCGTGCCATCCGGCTGGGGGACAGCGACCTCGTGAAGCTCCTGCTCGACAAGGGCGCCTCACTCACCTTCAAGGACGACCAGGGCATCACCGCCCTGCACCTGGCTGTCTTCCTGGGGGAGCAGAAGATGGTGAATCTCCTCGTGGCCAAGGGCGCCGACGTCAACGCCAAGGACAACAAGGGCTTCACAGCGCTGCTCATGACGGGGAACATCGCCTACTTTCCCGGCGAGGAATCCCGTTCTGCAATCATCTTCAACATCATCAAGGGGATCACATCCACGGGCAAGGCTGACCTGAAAGCCATGGACGGGCAGGACAACACGCTGCTGCAGCTCATGGCCACATACGGCTCCAAGCAGCTGGCCGAGTACCTGGTGCCCCTGGGCTTTGACTTCAAGCATCAGAACAAGGAAGGGGAGACGGCGCTCCACATTGCGGTGAAGAGCAGAAACCTGGAATTCGCCACGGTGCTCATCGAGAAGGGCGCTGAGCTCAACACCCTGGACAAAACTGAGAAGACCGCCCTCATCTACGCCCTCGAGAAGAAGAACACCAAGCTGGCCAAACTTCTCATCGAGAAGGGCGCCGACATCACCATCGGCGACAAGAAAACTCTGGTGCTCCCCATTCACCTGGCGGCCCTGGGCAAGCTCTACAGTGTCGTAAAGCTGCTGCTGGAGAAGGGGGCCAAGGTGGACGCGGCGACCACCCTCAAAGAGCAGGTGATCCACTTCGCGGCCAGGGGAGGCTCAAGCGACGTCCTGGAGCTCCTGATCAAAAAGGGCGCCGATGTGAACCTCCCCGACGGCAACAAGATGACAGCGCTCATGATTGCGGCCGAGAAGGGCCACTTTTATGCGGTGAAGTCGCTCCTGGCGCAAAAGCAGATCAACTGCAAACTTCAGGACGCAAAGGGCAACACAGCCCTCCATTACGCCGCGAACACCGGCAAGGACTACCTCGTCGCCCGGATCCTGAAAAAGGACAAATCCATAAAGGACATCAAGAACAACGAGGGCAAGACCGCCGCGGACCTCACCACGAAGAAGTCCGTGAAGAAACTCCTGCAATAGCGGGACCGGTTAACAAGGGGTTCCAGGGGGAGGGACTGGAGTTTCACTGAGCGTGTTAAAAGGTAGTGCCAAATTTTGTGCTTTTGTCGATGAGAGGCTATCTTGATGATCCTTACAGCGACACGGGTCCATGCCCCGATTGTCCCCAAAGCGAGGTGAAATCATGGGAACCCCAATCCGTTTTGAAGTTGGAAAAAATAACGACATCTCTTACATCTACGACACTGACGGGCACGAAAAAAGAGTGGAGACTTCCATCAGACTTCAGGACTTTATCGGCGCACATTCGGCTCGCAAACTCCTGTTGAACTTCAGCGACAACAATGAACTCATCGGAATAGACCTCTTTTTATAATGCGTTGATTGCGCAAATCTTTTAGTCCGCCCCCCAAACAAGCAGCGAATCCGGCACAAAACGGTGCCGTGGAGCGGCTGTTTCTACTTTTTCTTTTGCCCGGACAAGAAGAAAACCAGTCCACCAATCAAAATCAGTACAAACATTCCCACAAACATGTAACCTAACACCGGATACTTCGAGACGGTGGCGATTTTACAGGTGGACTCCCTGCTGTTTTTGGGATTGTACCAAACTTTCAAATAGTCGCCCTTCCTGAGCTTCGTCATGTATTGATCTCGTGTTGTTTCCGAGCGAAACCCGGACATCATACTGGGTCGACACCAGTGGGAGCCTACTGTAACGCCATCGGGAGCTTGATAGGTGTACTTGATGTAGATACCGTACCTCCTGCCGGCGTTTTTCCCCGTCGCGCCTCCCTTGCTCCACTCCACAAGGGCCCCCCTGGTCTCATTCCAGTCTGGCGAAATATTGAGCAGCACAATTCCCGTAACCAGAAATGGCACACTCGCCAGGGCAATAAGAAAGAAAATGATAGTCTGTTTGCGCTCTTTGCGCAGTTCCTGCGTAATCTCAGTTTTCGTTTTTGTGGTCATTGGTTGGTTCATATGGTCTTCAATATTACTCAAGCAGTATCATTAGGCAACGGCTAAAAGAAGGGCCGGGGGCGACATCCCGGGTCAGAAATATGGGATAACCTTGAAAAGGAAATGCCTATCCCCGCGAAGGTGATTTGGGGGTCAATGATTCTTCCCACAAACGCCTCGAAAGAGAATCCCCAGTGATTATCCTTCAGTTTCATGAGTCGCACGCTTGTTTGCACGGTTTCCTTGAATTCGCCCATGTAGTACCTTGTTCCGAAACCAAAATTGATATTGGCTCCCACAAAATTTCGCTTGGGCCACTGCAGGGCAAAGAGGGTGGCTCCCAGATTGAACATCCCTCCCATGGTGAGATTACTGGAATTTTCATCGGGATGTGCTCCCAGGAAGACTTCAATGCCATAGTGCAAAAACGCATCGTCACCATCCTGCTTTTCGTTGTATAGCTTTTTCATTCTGGGTGCCCCAAAATCAAAATTGGCAGTGGTTTCAAACCCGGACTGGTTTTCCATGTAGTTGTAACGCACACCATATGAACTGACCTTTGTGCGACAGGAGGTTGCAATCAGGGCCATCAAAAATAGAATCAACTGTATTGTTCGAAATTCAATATGATTTTTCATGAGACTCCTTTTGACAAACAACATCATTTATGGATACGCAAAAAGGGTTCCAATGACTCGAGCAGAGTGTCCAATCCACAGCAAATTCAATCACATACACCACACCCAAGTCAGAAACACGTAAGTCTGGCGCGTTGGTTTCTTACCCCAAAGTGTCCAATTTTCCCCATTATCCGGATACCTTCTTCTCCACCTGATTTAATGGAAGGGAATGTGGACTACAATCATATACCTGAAAATCGAGGGAGGAGAATCCGAGGATATATTCAATGAGGCGGGCCAGGTGGGAGAGGCTCACCCGAGAATCTGGCTGCTTGCACACAGATGCATTACCGTGCTACATTACTTGGAGCGGTACATCCCGCTCCAGAGGTTGTATGTCGGTTATTGTTCTCCCCCTTCGGTAATGAAGGTACCGGCCGGAATGTACACACGGCCAAAAAATCATTATTCTGTCAGCGCGCCGGATCTGCCGATCCAAGGGCTTTGTGTGCCCGTGGACCCGCAGCAGCGGACACCACCATCACCAAACCTGCGATGGTGCGTTTTCCGTTGATCGGCGCCGTGTGGAGGACATCATGTATACTTTGATCCAACTGGGTTTGACCCCATTTTTTTCCAATCAGGCGGCATCTTCTGCGGTGCTTGGCCGCGTCGCCGCGGAACACCGCGGGGGCAACTACGACATCTGGGCCCATAACGCCGTGGGGCGGGCACACCTCCCCAACCTCACCACTCCCGACGGGAACATCCCCGCCGTGGGTGACTGGGTAGTCCTCTCCGGGGAACTGAGCGAAGACTTCGTGCGTATTGAGACGGTTCTCGAGCGTGCCACCTGCTTCACCCGGGCCGCGGCGGGCCGGGAGTCCAGGCTCCAGGTGATCGCCGCCAACGTGGACACGGTCTTCGTGGTGTGCGGCCTCGACAACGATTACAGCGTCAACCGCATCGAACGGTATGTGGCCAGAGTCTGGGCCAGTGGCGCCCAGCCAGTGGTAGTCCTGAGCAAGTCCGATCTCGATGAGGACAAGGAGGCCCATAAAGCCGAGGTGGAGGGGAGCTGTCCCGGTGTTGACGTCGTGTTCCTGAGCTCCCTTTCTGGGGAAGGGATTGGGGCACTGGAGCCATGGATCACCGAGGGAAAAACCGTCGCCCTGGTGGGCTCGTCGGGAGCGGGGAAATCCACCCTTGTCAACGTGCTTGCGGGGGAGGAGCTGCTCAAGACCTCCCAGGTGAGCCCGCGTGACCAGCGGGGCTGCCACACCACCACCCACCGGCAACTGGCCATGCTCCCCTCGGGGGCCATGCTCCTGGACACTCCGGGGATGCGTGAGTTTAGTCTCTCCGATGACGAGGGTGTGGATGAGGTCTTTACGGACATCGCATCCTGGGCTGCGGGCTGCCGCTACAGAGACTGCGGCCACGAAGAAGAGCCCGGATGTGCAGTGCGGTTCGCCGTGGAACAGGGAGACCTGCCGGCGGAGCGCCTGGCCCATTTCCTGGCGCTCAAACGTGAAGCGGCAGCCTGGGAGCGACGTCATGACGCCCGGCAACGCAAGAAGAACGGCAAGCTCTGGGGACAGCTCCACAGAGAAGTTGAAGCGGCCCGGAAAATCAAGCGGGGAGAATAAGCCGGAGGGCACAGGGCCGCACCGCAGTCCGAAATTTTTCAACCGGGGGGTAGAAAAAAACAGCACCATCTGCTTTACTTCCTTTCAGGTAATTCCCGGGGGTCATTCAGACCCCGCAGTCAGCAAAACGGGAAGGCTTTTACATGCGGGACTTCCCCATCACCAAAGCAGGTCGGATCATGCGGTTTCTTTTTCTTCTCACCCTGGTTCTCTGGTTTCCATCGCTGAGCACAGCGGCGTCACGCTGCCCGAAGCACTTCCGATGGAACTCCCAGCGTCTTCGATGCGAACGAATCGGAACAACCGGCGGCAGACCAATAAAGGCAAAACCCAAAAAGCCGTCAGTCACCATCCCCATGATTCTTATCAAACCGGGCACCTTCATGATGGGATCCGATAAACCGACATCAAAAAAAGCCCTGAAGGCGCTTTTGCATCGGGTGAAGATCACCACACCATTTTTCCTGGCGAAATATGAGGTGACCCGTAAGCTGTGGACCGGTGTCATGGGAACCACGCCCTTTGAGAAGATAAAATGCAGTGATCAATGTCCGGCGGGGGAGATCACCTGGAGGATGGCCATTGAATTCTGCAACAAACTGTCAAAATTGAAAAAATTAAAGCCCTGCTACACCATGAAGGGCGACGCGGTTCTCTGGGACAGAAAATGCAAAGGGTACCGACTCCCCACGGAAGCTGAGTGGGAGTACGCAGCGAGGGCGGGCGACACAACCCACCGACCCTCCCCCCTGGGCTCCTATGCCTGGTACCTGGGAAACGCAGCCGGGTTGCAGGCAAGACCGTCGCCCAAGGATGTCGGCACCAGGCTCCCCAACCGTTGGGGCCTCTACGACATGATCGGCAGTGTGTTTGAATGGGTGTGGGACGTGTACGCGCCGTATCAGGAGACGCCGGCGAAGAGTTTCCTGCTCAACCCCGTCGTCTCGGGTCCCGGGTTGGAGCGGATCTTCAGAGGTGCATGTTATCTCTCGCATCCCAGCCGCATCGGGTACCACCGGCGTGTCTCCGCGCTCCCCACCCACCAGTTCCGCTCCATCGGCTTTCGACTGGCACGAACAAAGTAGACGGCGGTTATTTTTTGGGACTTGCAAAGGGTTTGAGCGCGGGGGGCAGATTCTGGAATGTCTTTGTGGGTGACGGAACAAGGGATGTCTGCCCCATCTCCTCCATGATCTTCATCCCCTTCTCCCTGGTTAAAAGGAAGACCAGAAACTTCTCGGCCAATGGCCTGTTGGGGGCGTTTTTCGGGATTGTGACGCCGTACACCATGGGGGCGCCATACTTTTTCATGGTGGTCCCCGGTTTTTTCCCGGAGACCTCGGCATACACAGTCCGGTAGAAATCCTTGTGGGCTGGGGATTTCAGGTTTATCCGGGGTGGAAGGGGGATAAAAGA
>JAHJLU010000384.1 GCA_018821745.1 Myxococcota bacterium
CATGAGCGCTGGAACGCTTTTCCTGCTCTTTACGTCTGGTTTGTTTGTCTGCGTCAATTTTTGCCGCGTCCTTTTGGCAGTCCCCTTCCCCTTCCGAAACAGCCTTTTTCTGATCGGCCAGTGTATGATCAAGGGAGCGAACCTTCTGTAATACAGGCGCGGCAGCTTTCAGGTCCTCTTTGACTTGAGCGGTTTGTCGTTCAAGCGATGTCAGCGATTCGGTCTGTGCCCTGGCGGAGGATTCCAGTCCGGGAAGCGCCGCTTCCTCGGTTTTCAAGGCTTCTCTGTCAGCCACCTGCTGTTTTCGTATGGCCGTGAGTGTTGCATATTTGCCCTCCAGAGAGGCTGCACTCAGAGCCCGGTCGAGCTTTTCACGATCCGGTTTGAACGCATCAGTATCGCTTTGCAGTGTGCGTGCCTCATCGGCCAGGTTGATGATCTCCTGCCTCAGGCCATCGATGGCGGTCAGCCATAATATAGCCTTGCCTGTGTCAGCGGACCTGGCGGCGAGGGCTGTCTCCTCCTTCTGTTTTGCCATGAGCTCCTGCCCGATTTCCTTCTCCTGCTGAGGCTCCAGAATAACGATTCCTGCCGTTTCAGCCTGAAGGATGGTCAGTTGGTCCCTCTCTTTACGCTGGTGCTCATGGACCCTCATGGAGATCCGGCTGTAGATCTCTGTGCCCGTTATTTGCTCCAGGATCGGCGCCCGGTCATCGGGTGCCGCCTGCAGGAAGGCGGCAAACCCCCCCTGGGCAAGCAGCATAGATCGGGTAAAACGGTCATAATCCATACCGGTAGCCGACTCGATCTGGTCAGCGACACCTCTGATTTTGGATTCAAAAATCACCCCGGAATCGGCATCGGCGATCTCATGCTTCGGGGCCTGGAGTTCGCCATCGGGTTTCTTGCGTGCCCGATGCTGGCTCCAGTGACAGCGGTAACGCCCCGCCTGCGTTTCGAACGTCACCTCTGCAAAGCATTCCCCGGTCTGGCGGGACATGATTTCGTTGCCGCTCCTTGTGATCTTGCTCAGGCGAGGCGTCCGCCCGTAGAGGCCCAGGCAAATGGCATCGAGGATGGTGGTCTTCCCCGCGCCGGTGGGGCCGGTGATGGCGAAGATACCGTCAGACGCGAAGGCCGGGTGCGTCATGTCGATTTCCCATTCGCCGACCAGTGAGTTCAGGTTCTTGAAGCGTACCTGCAGTATTTTCATCGACAGCCTCTCTATTGTGCCCGCAAGTCGTCTTCAAAAAGAGACGTGAGCGTTTCCTGGTAGGTACCCAGCAGCTCCGGCCGCTGGTCTTTTGGCACTTCATGGACGGCGAGGCATCGTTCGAACACTTCGTTCACGTCCAGATCTTCCAGGGTTTCCCCCTCACGGCACTGTTTCATAACGTGGTCCATAACGCGGGTGTTTTTGATGCGAAGGATCTCCAGTTGTGTACCGGTGACCGCTCTCTCCAGTGTGTCCCGCAGATTACTGACGATCGCTTCTCCCTCGTAGATGATTTCGAGCCAGACCGGCATGTTGGTTTCGTGGAGCTGCGCGATTCTTGTTTCAATGGTCTCCAGGTCCCCCTTAATCTGTTCCATTTGCTGAAAAACCGGGACATCCATAAGTTGTACCCGCGGCGCTTGAGGGCTGAAGTCCACCAGACACAAACTCTTTTTCTGCTTGGCCTCCCCGAACCCCATGGGAAGGGGCGAACCGCTGTACCGCATTATCTCGGATCCCTGTACTGTCTGCGGCACGTGGAGGTGACCGAGAGCCAGGTAATCAATATTATGTGAAAAAATACCGGCGTCCACCCGGGAGAGTGACCCCACATAGAGTTCCCTCACGCCGTCTCCGTCGATGGTTTGGGCACCGGTGGTGAAAAGATGGCCCATGACGACCAGGGGAACTTTAGCACCCAGTTTTGTTTGTTGCTCCCGGGCTTTGGAAATCACCGCATTGTAATGGTCCTGGATGCCCTGGGCGAGTTTTCGCTCCTTGTCTTCGATCTGCTCTGTGGCCTGGGAGACGCGGATATCCCGATCCCGAAGGTAGGGCACGGCGCAGACGATGAGCTCGGCTGTACCGTCCGGTCCCAGCAGTGTCAGTACCTCATCCTCGGGGTTTTGCAGTGCACAGCCAACGACATGAACGTGGAGCGCTTGAAGAAGTTGCGCAGGGGCGTTGAGAAATGAGGGGGAGTCATGGTTACCCCCGGTCACCACAACATGACGGCAGCACGACCGGGCGACACGGTTCAGAAATTGGTAGTAGAGCTCCTGGGCCAAATTGGAAGGAGTGCCCGTGTCGAAAATATCTCCGGAGATCAAGAGTGCATTGACCTCCTCCTCCTGGATCGTTGTGGAAAGCCACTGCAGAAATCGTTCAAATTCATCGTACCGTTTTTGCCGGTACAGTGAGCGCCCCAGATGCCAGTCGGAGGTGTGGAGTATTCGCATGGTGTTTTTCCTTTCCGCCCGATGTACCGTACACCAACTCCATAGGGCAAGGAATGAAAAAGACTTTTATTGAATCGGCCGTAATAAATCCCCTTTGATTGTATTTGAAATAATTAATGAAACAGAAAAGAAGAGCTAAAAAGAGGGACTGATCCACGCTGTTGCACCGGAGCATGTCCGGTGCAACAGGGCCATTCAGATTGGTGGAGGCGGCGGGAGTTGAACCCGCGTCCGAAGGTAGTCCACAGCAGCTTCTACGTCATAGTCACTATTTTGATCTCGTTCATAAAACGCCCAGCGACAGGCTTGAAATGAACCAGTCTAATTTTGTCTTACCCGATGTTATCAGACATTCAGCGGGCCAGCCGGTAACATTTGCGCCCTTTTGAAACGCCACCGGCAGGGCTTTCCAAAGGACGTTCGCAATTAAGCTGCGAGAGCTAATTCAGTGTTATTTGCACTTATTGTTTTTCCACCTATTTAACGAGGGCCCGGTGGAGACCTCGGACGCGACTACTGCTTCCCATACCCCCGTCGAGACCGTTTCGCCCCCGGAGTTATTGGCAAGTGCCCCGGGGAGTCGGGGTTTAGGTGCATGAAGAGAATATAACGCACAAACGGCCCGAGTCAATGGCTGATATTCATGGACTTCATCATTTGGATAAAATGTCCATTACAACCAATGTGATCATCCGCTGTCTTTTGGGAGAGAGGGGGCAAATGGAAAAGAATTGTGCTTGAGAAAAGGTAATTAAAACTATATAGTTCCTTTCGAGTTGATCCCGCTGGCGAATCGGATCACGGGACAATTAGAGAGCCTGCAGGCGGGAAATTGTCTCCTGTCTTTGGGTAAAAACCGTTTATTTGTGGCGATCTATCAAGAAAGTTGTGGTCTGGGATTCCATGTGGATTATATTGGTGCTGGCATTCCTGAGTTCCCCGACGGGTGGTAAACGACCTCCCTCCCTCGCCAGTAAACTCAAGAAGGCTGATCCTCCAAAACCCGCTGCCTTTACCCCCGATGAAGGGCTCGGGAAGGCCCGCCAGGAGTCCCTCCAGGGCAATCACAGCAGGGTCATTTTTATTTTACGACCCCTGCTTTATCCCACCAGCAAATTCTCTACAGAGTCCCGGGAAATAGAGGCGCTTCGGCTCCTGGGTCTCTCATTCTGGTTCAAGGGTGATATTCTGAACTCCGAGCAAGCCTTCTCCGTGCTCCTCAACCGGCGCCCCAACTTTATCCTCGACCCCGTGGTTGTTCCCGTGGGGGCCATAGAGTTTTTTAATAAAATTAAAAAGAAGATGCGGGAAAAATTGATCCAGATCCGCAAGGCCAAGGAATTGGAAGCGTTGAGAAAAAAGCAGGCGGAAGAAGAGGCCCGCCACAAACGTCTGGAAGAGTGGAAAAAGAACGCCCCCATTCTGGTCAAGAGCACGGTGATCAACAAATCCTTCTATGTGTACAACCTTTTTCCTTTTGGGATAGGCCAGTTTCAAAACGGACATGACACCAAAGGCTGGCTTGTCGCCGGTCTTCAGGTTACCTCCGCCGCAATCTCCCTCTCTGCTTACACCTACCTTATGTACCGGTATCCAAAAGGAACGGTACCGGGGGATGAAATTAAATCCGCCAAACAGATCCAGTACCTGCAGTTTGGTTCAGGGGTGGCCTTTTTCGCCCTGTGGCTTGTGAGTGCTGTTGACGCCATCGCTCACTTCAAACCAACACGGACCGAGGAATTCTCCAGTTTCGCGCCCCGACGCGGTCGCGGTGTGAATCTCTTCGCCTCCCCTCTCGAAGGTGGGGGAATCATCGGAATAAGTGGTGAGTTTTAAATGCCCATTATCAAAATAAAAACGAAGAAAAGCTCGAAAGTATATAATCTCTTTAAGAAAATAACGACCTTGGGGAAAGACGAAGTCAACGATGTGGTGCTCTCTGACGAGCTCGCCGCACCCCTGCACGCCAACATTCTCTTCGATGGAAAACGCTACGATATCCGTGCCACCAAAGGCACCAACCTCATGTATGTAAACGGGCGAAAAAAGAGCAAGGCCACGTTGAATTTCGGGGACACCATCAAAATTGGCGATATCGAGCTCACTTTTTTGGATGAAGAAGAGACCGAACCCAAGAAAAAGGCCTCCAAGGAAGAGGATTACCGGAAGCTCTTTGATGTCTCCAAGCGTATCCTTTCGGACTATGATCTCACCCGCCTCCTGGAAAATCTCATGGACGCGGTGGTGGAAATCACGGGCGCTGACAAGGGATTTTTGATCCTCCTCGAGGGAGAAAAGCTCGACATCAAGGTGGCGAGAAATCTCAACCAGGAGAATGTAGCCCAGGCCGTCACCCAAGTCTCCGATTCCATCATCAGCAAGGTTATCAAAGACAAACGTCCCCTCATGATCTCCGATGCGCTCAATCACGAGGAGTTTTCCAATTCCCAGTCGGTCATGGCGCTCAATCTTACCTCTGTCATGTGTGTGCCGCTGCTGGATCGTGGGAATATCATCGGTCTGATTTACGTTGGTAACAGCAACATCCGCGGTCTCTTTGTGCATCACACCCTGGAGATGCTGACCGTCTTTTCTTCCATTGCCTCGCTGGTGGTAAGGAACGCGCTGCTCCTCAATATGCTGCAACTCGACAACAAACAGCTCGTGGAAAAATTGGAAGCGAGTAAGTTTGGGTCCATTGTGGGATCCTGTCCCTCCATGCAAGAGGTTTTTCGGACTGTAAGAAAGATAGCCTCCGCCGATGTGTCGGCCCTCATCACGGGGGAGACAGGGACGGGAAAAGAGCTCATCGCCCGGGAGCTCCACGCGCGGTCCGACAGGGCCAAGGGTCCCTTTATCGCTATTAATATGGGTGCAATACCTGAAAATCTTATGGAATCAGAGCTGTTTGGACATGTCAGGGGTGCATTTACCGGTGCTGTGACCACCCGCGGCGGCCGTTTTCAGGCTGCCCAGGGAGGCTCTCTCTTCCTTGATGAGATCGGTGAGGTTCCACTCTCGCTTCAGGTCAAGCTCCTTCGGGCTCTCCAGGACAAGATGGTGACCAAGGTCGGTGACACACAACCCGAGAAGGTTGATATCCGGATTATTGCAGCAACCAATCGCAATCTTCAGGAGGAGGTCAAGGAAGGCAATTTCCGTGAAGATCTCTTCTACCGTATCAACGTGGTCAATATCCATCTGCCGCCTCTTCGGGATCGTGGGGACGACATTCTTGTCATTGCAAAGTATCTTTTGTCGCGATATCGGGAAGAGTTTGGCATGAAGCTCAACGGGTTTACCCCTGATGCCCTTGAAACCATAAGTAAATATCCATGGCCCGGGAATATTCGCGAGATGGAAAACCGAATCAAGCGAGCCGTGGTGCTCTCGGAAAAATCCACCATCAGCACCCAGGATATGGGTATCGATGAGGATTCTCTCATTCAGATAAAACCACTGGCCCAGGCAAGAGAAGACTTTACACAGCGCTACATTCTTGAAGTCCTTGAGAAAAATAATGGCAACCGGACGAAGACTGCGCGTGACCTGGGGGTGGATCCCCGCACCATCTTCCGGTATCTTGAAAAGGAATAGCTCACGGCCTCATGGAACACCCACGCGGCTCTTTCTTTTGAGACCATGACAAAACTGTCTTGATCCCGTACCGACTGATTGCTAGAAAATGAATGAAAACAGTGTTCGTCTTCTTGGCGTATATTTTGCTTGGTTTATGGGTGGAGGTTTCATGAAACGTTTGCTTTTTGGTACAACCTGTCTCGCCGTCCTCTGGCTCTCGAGCTGCGTTGTGCCCTTCCCTCTTGAAGAAGAAGAAGCGCAGACCTTTAATCCCCCCCGCTTTCGGAGGGATTATTGTCTCCCAGGATATACATTGTCCGTGGTGGTAGATTCCATCGAGAACGAAACCATCAAGATGGTGGTGGAAGATCTGGACATCAACGAGGGCATCGAGTTCCGAATCTTCAAGGACTACTACCAGTGTGCCAGCACCACGGATCCCTCCAACTGTCATATGAAGCTTATTACAGAAGGGGAGATTCCCCCCACGGGCAGTGAGATTGATTCCGAGTATGGGAGGTATGTGAGAACCTATACCTATCCACTTAAAAAGAGTCTGTTGTGCAGTAGTGCGGCGGGAGATACACTGGGTTCATCTCACATTATCGAAGTGGTGATCACCGATGCTTTTTTGCGGGACGCCAATATTTGGCCCTACTGGAGAAAGAGCATCGGGGATTCCGACGTTTGGACCTTCCGGGTGGAGTGTGTCTCCGGATTTAAATCCAAGCCATTCAATGATGTGGATGATCCGGACCTGGACCTGCAAAATGACGGGGAAGACTCAGAGGAGAACCATTGATGAAAATCAGTTTCGGTTTTCTCATAATTTTATTGTTGACCATGACCTCCTGTGTGGACAACGGGAGCACCAATCCCGCTGTCAAGGGGGAGTGCAGTGTGGACGCCGAGTGCCTCACCGAGGGGACAGTGTGCGCGCCAAACCTCATGTGTCTGCAACTCAAAGATCCCATGGAGGTCCCTCTTGGTATCGAAATTTATGATTATCGCGGTGATTCAGCCACCCGCGGAAAGATGCTCATGGACGTGGGGCCCGCGGATCTAATCCCCTCGGAAGACGGCATTGTCTACATCTCTATTCCCGACCCCATGACGCTTTCGGGAACCATTAAAACCACACAGGGGTTTGTAAAAGGAACCGTTGTTACCTATCGCTCTTCCTCTATCCCTGGCAAGGAGGTGGTCACCTCCAGCCTCGATGTGGGGACCATCAATCAGGCGCCGGGTGTTAACTATTCCTTCTCGGTGGTTCAAAAGGGAATGTATCTGCTGCAGGTGATCCCCTCTCCATCCACAGACTATGCTCCCCTGCTCAAAGATGTCTGGATGTCCCAGAACTGGGATCAGGATTTTACCCTGGGCCGGGAGAGCTACAAGGTTCGGGGACAGGTTCTCGATACAGAAGGTATCCCCGTTGAAGGGGCGACAGTGTTCATATTTGACTGGCTCACGGGGCACGCTTCGACCGTGGAGGCCATTACAGGCGATGCCTCGGGATTATTTGAAGTGACTTTTGCAGATATGCCAATCTCCCTCTCCCTGTACGTTATTCCTTCAGACTACTCATCGATCTTCCCCGCTGATCGATTCGATGTCTCTCAGGCTGCGCTGGCAATCGGAACAGTGAATGAAGGCGGGACTCCTATCTTTAATGTCGGCTCTCTGCTGCTGCAGGCGACCCCGGCGCCCATCACGTTTAAAACCAAAATATACGGTCGGACCAACTCTGGAAACACCGATGAAGTGGCTGGGGCGCGGGTTACTTTCCGATCCGAGGTTACGAGCAGCAGCAACAATCACGGGCAGGTATATCCCGATGGTGACGGAACCACCGATGCCACGGGAATCATTGTGGTGGAAGGAACTACCGACGCTTCCGGTATTGTGACCGTGGAGATTATCCCTGGGGATTACTCCCTGGGGCGGGTATACGAAGTGACGGTGGTGACACCCCATGATTCCCCATTCGCCTCCATCAAAAAGCAGATTGAGGTGGGATCAAGCAGTGGCTTCGGGGAGTCCATCGAACTGGAAAACCGCATTGATGTGGTGGGGCAGATAACCTGGCCCGAGACGGGAGAGCCCATGTCCTCGGTGCTGGTAGAGGCCGCCATTGCCCATAACGCCGAGGAGCTCCACCCTGAAGATATGATTGATCCCAACTATATGCAGACGGATCAAACCGACGCCGAGGGGTGGTTCACCCTGAGACTCGACCCCGGGTACTATGACTTCTCCCTGTTGTTCCCCGATCATTACTGGTTGCCTTACAGTACCTACAACGACCAGATGGTAATCCCCGACCAGGAACAGAACAGCGCCTACTCCTTCGCTCCCACCCAGCCCTCTGTGGTGCGCATTGTTCTCCTCGACAGCAATAATCAGCCCCTGCGGGATATGCAGGTGAGAGGTTATGCCGTGGCGGAGGAGTGCGAGATTGATGACCTGGGCTGTGAAGTTCCCGCCCGACTCCTCTCCTCCTACACCACGGTCGCCGATGGCATGGCCACCCTGCTTGTTCCACAGGCCCCCCCGCAGTAACACTTCTTGCGCCCCAACGCTCCTTTCTGTAGAGACCCCTTTTTCCAATCAACTTGTTGATTGTTTCCCTTCGGTGCCTGCCGCCATAATACAGGCGTATCCTCGTGGTGGCGGGTTTGCTGTATCAGAAATGGAGAAGGAAAGTCAGGAAGATGGGGAGTCGATTGAGGGGGTAGACCGTGGGAAAACTCCCTAGTACATGGGAATGAAAAACTTGCGGCGAAGCGCCAACATCAACCCGCCCAGAAGCATGAAGAAGAGGGGGAAGGATGAGGAGCCAGAGGTCCCGGGAGTGGAACAACCGCAGCCGGAGTCGGAAGTTTTTGGAGCCTTGCAGGTCAGGTCGGTTGCGTTACAGACATCACCATCCTGGCAGGTTTCGCTTGTCCAGACAGTACACCCCGTCTCAAGATCAGCAACACAGGTGTTCAGCGTGGTTTCATCCGCGCACACCATTTCGTCGAGGGTGCATTCATCTTCGCAGTCACTCACGCAACCGTTCTCTGAGCATACGGTATCCAAAGGACAGGAATCAGAACGCCACTCAAGGCAGGTGTCCCCATCAAAGGTCTCTGCGCAGTATTCCACATCGCTCTCATCAGTGCTGCAACGGACTTCGGCGATTTCGCATTCGTCCTGACAGGTTTTAGGCTCTACACAGTCATAGTAGCCTTCTGCGTTGAGGTATCCGCAGACGAGTCCGTAGGCAGCGCAGTCGTCAACGATGAGATAGTCTTCATCACAATAGACGGAGTAGGTGCCCTGGCATTCCCCATCGTAATCAATATCGCCGCACTGTCCGCCGGTCCCGGTGCAGATGCCGGCATTGCACTCCCGGCCGCTGTGGCAGGGGAGGACAATTTTGTCGAGGCACGGGTCGGCATCACCAACTTCCCCGCACATCCACGAAGAGTCGGTTCCGTCGCAACCCAACTCCGAGGGGAGGCACTCATCGGTGCAATCGTACCCGGCGCACATTCCGCTCTCACTGTCACAGGGGCTCGCCGAGGGGCAGGGGAGAGAGAGTTTGTCAAGACAGGTGTCGTCATCGAAATTGCCGCAGATGTACCGTGAGCCGTCAATGTTGCAGCCGGTCTCGCCCAGGGCACATTCATCCGTACAATCATCGCACTGGGAGTGCCCACCACACAGGTATTCTGGATCATCAAGGGTCGCGGCAGTTCCCGAAGGCCTTGTACGAGTGGTGCAGTGAACAGCCCCGCCATAAGTAATGATCTCATCGGAGGGGACGGGAATGATGGTTACCCCGGGAATGGCCATCTGAAGAGCCGCAATGGCGTCACCCTGCTGTGTGGACTCGTCAGCGTACACGGGGATGAGATATTTATCGTTGATGCGAAGTCCGTTGGTGTAGGTTCTCCATACACGGCCCCAGTAGTCACTGCCTGGATCGGGCATGGGAATGCGATAGACGGTGATGGGAGAGCCATCGCCCGCCAGGGTGCCCGAGATGAGCGCCGCGTTCTGATCGAGGATAGATTTGTTGGTAGAATCCTGGGCACTGGTGTATTCGCCTACCAGAGCGGTATGGGCATCGGCGAGGATAAAGAACATGTCGATGTGGCCGGTACCTTCGTCCTGCTGGGGGGTGAGCCAGACAACATTGTGACAGCCAAGATTCTCGGACATGACGGTTTCCAGTTCGGATAAGGAGTATTTGGGGTTGGCGTACTGAACGACCGTGGTGGTATAGCAATTGCCCAGACCGTCGGAGAGGAGATTGCCACCTTCAATGTATATGTCGGGACGGAAAGTGGGGAGCCCGAACATGTCCCCCAGTTTGGTGGGGACTGCGTCATCGTTGATGCGCTCGGGATAGTATTTGGCATCACTGATGATAATATTTCCACTCTGATCCACGAGATAGAAGGGCCCGAAGTCCACGGTCCAGATGGCATCAATCCCGGCATCATAGGAAGGCTGGTTAAATACATAGTGTTCCGTAGGATAAAAGTCCAGAACCGTCACGTTGGCCATGAGCGAGGGGTCAATCTGGCTCTCGAGGATAGTCTGCGTTGCGCTGGCCTGGCCCTCTTCCCCGGTCATGACAAAAACTTCCATCTGGGAAGCGGCCTCACGGATGATCTGGACCCAGTAGTCACGCATGTCATCGGAGTAGACCAGATAGATGCGATCCATTGTGGCAAACTCGGCATAGAGGTTATAGGAAGCGCCTGGAGCTACGGTGATTCCATAAAGCTCGGGGTGTTCTTCGCGATAGGTGAACAGCTGGGCACTGGAGTCTTTTAACACGCCCTTGAGCTGCCAGGCCGGGAGGATCTTCTTGAGACTCGCCTGGGGAACGGGGGTGTAGGTTTTCGCCGGAGCCGATGAAAACAGGAGGAGGTTGCAAAGCAGAGCGGTAAACATAATGTGCGTCCTTTTGTAAAGGTAAGAGTAACCTGCCCATGGTTGTGTCACGGGCGGAAGGTTCTTTCATACCATGCATTTTTCTGTTGGAAAGGAAAAAGGAGGGGAAAACGGGAGAGAAATTACTTGGAGGGATCGTTCCAGATATTACCCTGGAACCCGGTGTTGATACCCATTTCGGGGGTCCCGTTTTTAATGATGATTTTGGTTTTGATCTTGTCGGGGCACTTCCACAGATACTGGGAGGTGGAGGCCAGGATGTCCTGGGTGTCTGAGCGCCAGTATTTGAAATGGAAGGTGAGGTTACACTGGTTGTTATCCAGTTGAATTTTATGCAGAGAGGTGAATTTGTCGG